>PUXY01000110.1 GCA_009659955.1 Campylobacterota bacterium
CCCACAATCTTCTGGAGGAATTTTCCATCTCCCCCGGTAAAGTAGAGGGGTTTACTTCCCCTTATCTCCCCAATCATTTTTACCACTGCTCCAATAGTTCCCCACATTACTGCTTCCCGGGTATTGAGGGGAAGATGGGAAAAGTCTATTTCCTCCAATGGAAATTCCAATTTGGGAGAGATTTTTTGGAAAAGTTTCTGGAGTTGTCCCAATCCCGCCATAATTATTCCCCCATTGTGGATCCCTTTCTCCATTACATCGATTGTAATAGCCGTTCCGGCATCTATTACTACCCCATCGATGATAGTTTTACACGCCATTTTTCTATCTATTCCCAATCCATCATACAGGGTAAAAAAGTTAACTTTATCTTCCAAATTGATGGCAGAGGGGTTCAATTGGAGAAATTTCTCTTCTCCTTGGGGGTTAACTGAAATATAGTAAATCTCCCCTTCCAGTTGGGGTGGGGTTTCCCTATGGTAGATATACCCATTTTCCCAGATATGATATCGGGTATGTCCTATATCAACCAGAATCACTTTTTCCACCTATCGGAGTGTGTAAATGGTTTTTCCATTATAAATTTTGCACTTCCGGAGTCGAAGGGGGTCGCTGGTATTGAAATAGGTGCCATCATAAACCTTATAAGAGAGGGTATCGGGGTCTATTTCTATTAAATAGCCCCCTCCTTTTTCTATGGTGTAGATTTTTCCTTCACATAGGGTCGGGGCATAAAATTCGGCAAACTTCAATTTTACAGATTTGAGCTTTTTGAGCCCTTTTCCAAATTTAATTATCCGTCCATCGACGGTAAAGAGATAGATATATCTCCCATCATCGATTATATGTTTAATATCGTCCTTGTAATCCAAATAGTAATGGGGGGCAAATACAACAATTTTGGAGGGGGTGGAGGCATAGAGATAATCATCAATAATAGAAAGGTAAATAATATTCCGGTTGAATGGTTGCTCTCCAGTGGCAATGGTAAAGCGATTAACAATTTTTTGGAGATTTCTGTCATAAAAAATTATATCTCCACTTAAAAGGGGAAAAATTACCAACTCTTGATAAAAAATGGGTGCCGGTTGGAGATAGGTGCTGGAAAAAGTCTCTTCCCCTACTTGGAAAAAGGTGACTTTTCCTGTAAATTGATCCAAAAGTCCATACCCATTGTTACTCAACAAAAATGCTATTACCCCATCTTTTTTGGAGGCGGTAACTATGGGAGCGGAGAGGGTGTAGGTTTGATTGGTATCCAAATCCTTTAAAATGTTTCCTTTGGCAGCCAATCGGGGACCTACCATTTTAAAATCTCCCAACTTTTCCCCCAAATCGTTGACATACTGATTTTTAAAAAACAACCACCCTTCCCGGAAAGTTTCCCGCTTTTGGGTGTAATCGTAAAGGAAGGGGGAGTTTTTGGAGGGGAGACTCTTAATCTCCACTTGGGAGGGTTTAAATTTCTCCCTTCCTCCACAACCAGAAAAGAGGAGTATTCCCCCGGCAATTCCCACTATGGCAAATTTTCCCCATCTCATTTTGCAATCCCATAATGGAGTAAAAATTTGGCATATTTTTTAATCTGGGGATTCTGGATATTGGAATAGAGTTCCAACCCCTTTTTCCGGTTCCCCTTTTCCAGATAGAGTTTGATTAAGAGAAATCGGACATTATCTTTCATAATATGGTAATCGGGATTGTAAAGATAACTCTCCAAAGCTTCAATAGTTCCTTTATGGACTGCAATTTTATATTGGGCAATTTCCTTCAAAACAGGGGTCGTTACCTTCGCCCAATCTTCCGGATTTTGGGATTTTAGAAGTTGTAAATCGTAAAGGGATTTTTCCTTCTCCTTCAACTCCTCCATTATTTTAGGGGAGTTGCTCTCCCCCGCCTTTACCAAAAGTTGATTGGCTTCTTCTATCCTCTTTTCGGTCAGAGAGGAGTAGATGGCATACCCCAATCCCCCCACCGCCAAAATTACTCCCAGTGCTATCAATTTTACTTTATGCTTTCGAACAAATCTCTCCAGTTGAAACACTTTTACAATCAACTCTTCATCTTGCTTCAATTGCTCTTTTATTTCCATCTTTTCCCTTTCGATAGAATTACCAGAATTTTAACACATACACCGATAAAAAGGGTGAAAATTGCGGTATCGTCTTTTACCCGAATGGAGCCCCCACCGGGGTAGTTGGATAACCCTTCCCCGTCGCGGGGGAGATTGGGAATGTTGTTGGGAGGAGGTTGTAGAGAGTTTCAAAAAATTGGTGGAAGCTATCGCCCAATTTGAACCGGTAATAGCGGTGGTAGAGCCGGGAGAGAGAAGTTTTTGGGAGACCCAACTCCCCCGGCAAAATGTAGAATTGAGAGAGGCACTCTCCAATGATACTTGGTGTAGAGATTATGGGGGAATTCCGGTGGAAAAGGTCTCAAAAGGGGAGAGGACTCCACAAAGGGAGCAAGGTGAAGAGAAGGGAAAAAGAGAAAGAGAGAGAGAAAAAGAAGAAAAAGAGATAAAAATAGAAGAGGAAAAAAAGAGAAGGGAAATAGAGACGCACTCTCCCAACCTCAACCCCAATCGGGGGGTTTTGGATTTTAAATTCAATGGGTGGGGGCTAAAATATCCTGCCAATTGGGACAACAGATTAACCCGACACCTCTTTGGGGAGGAGATTTTGGAGAGTTTCAATTTTGTATTGGAGGGGGGAGGAGTTGAAACCAATGGGAAAATTTTATTGACCACCCGGAGCTCTACTTTGGAGGAGAATCGCAACTATCCCCATACCCAAAGGGAGGTTGATAACTTTTTTAAAACCATTTTTGCAGTTGAAGAGGTAATTTGGATAACGGGCACACCCCTGTTGGGAGATGATACCGATGGACATATTGATACTTTAGCCCGTTTTATCAACCCTACTACTTTACTCTACGCCTCCACTACCCCGGAAAACCCCAATTATCCCCAACTTGCCCAGTTGGAAAAAGAGTTGAAAACCCTCCTTTCCCCAAAGGGGATTAGATTGGTGCCGATACCCCTTCCAGAGCCGATAATTTGGGAAGGGAGATATTTACCAGCCACCTATATCAATTTTTATCTGGTCAATGGAGGGGTGATTTTACCAATCTACAATGACCCAAAGGATAAAGAGGTAATTGAACTTTTTCAAAAATTGATGCCCACCTCCAAAATAGTTCCAGTGGACGCTTCAATATTTGTCCGTCAAAACGGAAGTATCCACTGCCTTACCCGGGATATTCATTGAAGA
>PUXY01000111.1 GCA_009659955.1 Campylobacterota bacterium
TGGCGGAGAGGGTGGGATTCGAACCCACGGTGGGCGGTTAACCCACACACGCGTTCCAGGCGTGCGCCTTCAGCCACTCGGCCACCTCTCCAAAATCGGTGGGAATTATAGCAAATTTTTTTGAAAAATGAAACAGGGGAGAGGCTCTCCCGGAAAAAAAGGGGGCTTTCCAATGGTAAAACTCCGGGGAAAATGATAGAATAAAGGGCAAAAAGCTTATTAAAAGGTGGAAATAATGGGAAATTTAGCAGGTAGAATTGAGCGACTTTCCCCCTCTTTGACAATTGCAATTACCCAAAAAGCCCGGGAGTTGAAGAGTCAAGGACGGGATATTTTGGCTTTCAGTGCCGGAGAGCCCGATTTTGATACCCCAGACATAATTAAAAAAAAGGCGATAGAAGCGATTGAAAAAGGGTTTACCAAATACACCCCGGTGCAGGGAATCCCGGAAGTTCTGGAAGCAATCCAGAAAAAGTTGGAGCGGGAGAATGGTCTCCATTATGAAACCAATCAGATTGTGGTAAGTAATGGGGCAAAACAATCCCTTTTCAATATTTTTGCCAATCTGGTGGAGGAGGGTGATGAGGTAATAATCCCCGCCCCCTACTGGGTAACCTATCCGGAATTGGTGCGATACCACGGGGGAGAGCCCAAAGTTATTATTACCGATGAAACCACCGGATTTAAAGTAACTCCGGAGATGCTCAAAAAGGCAATTACCCCCAAAACCAAGGCAATTATTTTAACCACCCCTTCCAACCCCACCGGAGCCGTTTACCATCGGGAGGAGTTGGAGAGATTGGCGGAGGTATTGAAAGATACCGATATCTGGGTAATTAGTGATGAAATGTATGAAAAACTCCTTTACGAAGGAAAATTTACCTCCCCCGGCTCCATTTCCCCCGATATGTTCCAACGGACTATAACCGTAAATGGACTCTCCAAATCCCACGCAATGACCGGGTGGAGGTTTGGGTATTGTGCCACCCCCAATCGGGAGTTGGTGGAGGGTATGATAAAACTCCAATCCCAAAGCACCTCCAATATCAACTCCATTACCCAGTGGGCGGTAATTCCGGCATTAACTGGAGAAGCCGATGAAGATGTGGAAAAGATGCGGATTCAGTTCAAAAAACGGCGGGACTTTGTCCACCAAGCCCTCAACCAAATCCCCGGATTGGAGGCGTTGAAACCGGAAGGGGCTTTCTACATTTTTGTAAACCACTCCCAAATTACCCCCGATTCGATGGAGTTTGCCCTTCAACTTTTGGAAGAGGAGGGGGTTGCCGTAGTTCCCGGCATCGGATTTGGGGCGGAAGGGCATTTCCGACTCTCCTTTGCCACCGATATGGAGAGTCTGGAAAAAGGAATTGAAAGAATTCGCCGGTTTGTAGAGCGGAAATTGGGACAAAATTAGGGAAAAATCCCTTCCCTTTCTTTTCCCCACTTTTTCAACTTTTCTCTACCATTTCTCCCCCAATAGAGTAGCTAATTTGAAGATTGGAAGATGGAAGGTAAAGTAATTGCAGAGAATGACAGATAATTACAGAAAAAATTACCCACTCCGGCAATTTGGAGATAAAATTGGAAATTTAAAAAGGGAGATTGGAAAGAGAACAGGGAAAAATTGAAGAAAATTTTCCGGATTTGGAATAAGATTCGGAAAATTTAAGAAAAAACTCCCTTTACCTTTTTTCAAATTGCTAAATTCCAAAATTTCACACAAAAGGTAAAAAGTGAGACTCAATCTGGTGGTTGCCCATCGACGGGAGGGGGAGCCGATTATAAAAAAGTGGAACTTAAAACCGGAATCGGGAAATATTTGGCGGGGGGAGTGGCTCCAACTCCAAATAACCGGCGTCGGAGCGGTGGAGGCGGGGATTAAAACCGCCCTCCTTTTGAGCAAATACCCCTACCCTCTCCTCAATTTGGGGGTTGCCGGAAGCTCCACCTTTCCGGTAGGCTCCGGGATTTGGGTGGAAAAAATTGTTGAAAAGTGGAGTAATACCACCTTTTACCCTCTCCCCTTTGACACCCCCTCCGCTCCTTTGACCACCATCTGCTCCCCCGGCGAGTATTTTCCCTTAACAGATATGGAGGGGAGTGGAGTTTTTAGGGGAGGGATAAATTTTTTAACTTCCCACTGGATAGCCTTTTTTAAGGTTGTGAGCGATACTTCCCAGACCCCTTTCAACCCCCAAATTGTCCCCGATTTGATAGGAAAAAATTTGGAGATAGTCGAAAGAATTGCGACTTTTTGGGGAAAGGAGTGGAGAGTTTTGGAGGAGGAGAGGAGGGTGTTAAAAGAGGCGGAGAAGTTGACCTTCCAATTTGTTTCCCATTATCCCAATTTGACCCACTCCCAAAGGTTCCAGTTGAGGGAGTTGATAACTTTTTCCCTTTTGTTGGGCACACCGCTTCCCTCCTTTCCCCCGCCACCCCTCTCCAAAAAAGAGCTCCAGACCCTTCTCACCCGGTGGAGGAGGAGAATGGAGGATTTTTTCCCTTTGAATTAATTTCTATCTCATCTCCCTCCTCCAAAATAGAAGAAAAAAAGGTGTGGAATGGGTCGGAGAATAGTGGCGATATTGGGGGTAGGAACTCTTCTTTTTTTTACAGGGTGTAGTAAATTTTGGTCCCATTTCCACAACTCTCCCCGAACCTCAAAAGTTGTGTTGGCCGGAAAAAAATGGAGGGAAGAGGGGTTAAAGAAAGAGAGGAAAGGAGAGATAGAGGAAGCGGTAAAGTTGTATGAAAAAGGGTGCAAGGAGGGAGATGGGGTCAGTTGTTTCAGTTTGGGAGTGATATATGCACTGGGCAAGGGGGTTGAGAGGGATCTGGAAAAGGCAAAGGAGTATTTCTCCAAAGCCCTCACAGGATTGGAAGAAGGGTGCAAAAAAGGAGATGGGAGAAGTTGCTCCGATTTGGGGTTGATGTATCAAAAAGGGGTGGTGGTGGAAAAAGATTTGGAAAAGGCAAAGGAGTATTATCTCCGGGGGTGTCAGTTGGAAGATTCGGCAGGGTGTGTAAATCTGGGAGTGCTTTACATCACTGGATTGGGGGTATCCAAAAACCCCCAAAAAGCTAAACAACTCTTCCTAAAAGGGTGTCAATTGGGTGATGGAGCAGGGTGTGGAAATCTGGGAATAATGTATCTCAAAGGCGATGGAGTCGAAAAAAATCTCTCAAAAGCCCTCCT
>PUXY01000112.1 GCA_009659955.1 Campylobacterota bacterium
GGGCAGAGAGTAGCCGACAGGTTGTCTGTGCCGCCGGCGATGGAGCCACCTCCGCCATCAATAGCGTAAAATATATTGAAAAGGTAAAAGGGGAATAGTTAACTTTTCTTTTTTTCTTTGAAGGGAGACTATTATTTAAAAGTTGGTTGGAGGGGAAGGGGAGTCGATGGGGTAGAGGGGAATTGGGTAAAAGTCAAAGAGAAAATATTCCACTCACCTTGCCGGTGATAGGTAAAAACTGCTTGGTGGAGTTTGGCAATTTGTGAAACTATATAGAGCCCCAACCCCAATCCGTTTCCCTCCCCTTCATATTTGTGGTTGAAGGGTCTCAAATACTCTTCAAAAGGGCGGGCTAAAGGTTTTCCCCGGCTTCTCACTTCCAAACGGGGGTGGGAGATAATAATTTTGCACCCTTTTCCATATTTTAGACAGTTATCTACCAAATTTTTTACCCCTATTTCCAGATAGGTAATATCTCCCAAAATCTCTCCATTTTTGATAGTCTCAATGGGAACTTTCCCCAAAGCCAACTCAACTCCCCGAATGGCAACCTCCTCCAAAGTAAGGGGAAGGAGATTGGGGGTCAATTGTTGACGGGAGAGGAGAAACTCCACTGACTTCAACTCTTTTATAACCTTTTCAATCCGGGCAACACTCCTTTCAATTCTCTCCCTCTGCTTGGGATTATCCAAAAGGGAAGCGGTCAATTTAATTTTGGTAAGGGGGGTTAAAAGTTCGTGGAAAAGGGTGCGGAGGAGAAATCGACGGGAGGAGTTTAAAGCCTCCAGTTGGGAGGTTTGGAGATTCAATTGTTGAACAATCCCCTCCAATTCGCAAAAGGTTGGAGGAATTTCCACCGGAGTAGGGGCAGGCACCAATCTAATTTGCCGGGCTATCTCTTTGAGGGGTTGCAGTTTCCTATAGAGCCAAAAAAAATAGAAGAGGAGCATCAAATTTACTACCAGATAGTAGGGGAGATTGGAGGTTGACTCTTTTAAATCTTCAAAGAGGAGAGGGGTAAATGGGGAAGGATAATAGCCATATTTATCTATTATCTCCACCTTTCCAATTTTTATGGGAGTGGCATCTTTTTTCAACTCCTCCCACTTTTTTGCCGAAACCATTCTCAATTGGAGCTCTTTTAACCCCTTTTGGAGTTCCCTTTTGGAAATTTCCAACAATAGATAACTCCGATAAAGTTGGGAGCCCTTTTCTACCCGCCATCTCAAATCCTCCTTTTGCCGTGTCCTCTCTTTCTTTTCCAAAAGGTAAAAACTTCCATTTACCACCGCCATCAAAAGGAAAAAGAAGAGTAAAAGAGATTGAAAAAGGGAGTGGCGGAAACAGATAGGGTCCCACTTTCTATTTACAAACAAACTTATACCCTATTCCGCGGATAGTTTCTATACACTCTTTGGGAATCTTTTTTCTAATTCTACTTATAAGCACCTCTACGCTTTTTAAATTACTCTCCCACCCCAAAATCAACTCCTCTTTGGGAATCAACCTCCCCCGATTTTTAATCAGTTTACTCAAAATCTGAAACTCTCCAAAGGTGAGGGGAAGGGGTTCTCCCCGATAGAGAATTTCCCCCTCTCCGATAAAGAAATCCCCCTCATTTTGAGACCGATTAGGACTTTTTGTCTCCTTTTGACGCACCCTCCCTATCAATCTCCTCAATCTCCACACCAGTTCTTGGATATGGTAGGGTTTAGGAAGATAATCATCTGCTTCCCGTTTGAAGGCTTCAATTTTATCCTCCAATTCTCCCCGGGCGGAGGAGATTATTATGGGAATGGGACTAAATTGCCGGATTTTTTGCAACAACTCCAATCCGTCCATTTCCGGTAAAGAGAGGTCTAAAATCATTCCATCAAATTCTCCCCTCTCCAACGCCTCCAGTGCGGTTGAGGGCAAAGGGTAGTTGACCACATCAATTCCGTGGCGATTTAAATTTTCTGCCAAAATTTCTGCCAACTCCAAATCATCTTCCACCATTAAAATTTTAAATCTATCACCCTTATTATTCTCCACCTACTCCTCCTTCCAAAAGGTATAGTAACTTTTTCCTTTGGTGGGGAGTTAAAATCTCCATAATTTTAGAGAAGAGCTCCCCTTGATACTCAATCCGACGGAAAGCCACCTTTTTCCTTTCTTGAATATAGATAGTTCGGTTGAACTCTCCCCCTGCCATCGCCTTCAAAAAGATTTGGAAATGGGTGGGAAGAGCCCGGAGAGTAGTTCGATATCTTTGGATAGTAGCAATTACTTTCTCCCGTTGGGAGGTGTTCAAATCCAGTCTCTCCAACCAGTAAAAGAGGGGGAGATTCATTGCGGGGGGAGGAGAAGGAGAACGCCAACACCGATGTCCCCTTTCTCCCATAAATCCCCACCCCAATTGGAAAAGAAGAAGTAGAAAAACGAAAATTTTTCCATTTTCTCCCATTCTCTCCCTTTCAGTGGGGAAAAAGGGGAGATAGTCCATCTCCTCCATTGGAGGGTGTCCCCAAAATATCGGTGGGGGAAGGGGTATGGCATTTGGTGCAATTCTTCAATTTTTGATGCTCTAAAACAGGAGTTTCAACCAATTTTTGCCGGGAATGGCACTGGAAGCAATCGGCTCCACACTCATCATCTTTTTTTACTTTGTGATTGGGGTGGCACCGGGTGCAGGAGGTTAAAAAGTGATGCTCTTTATAGAGAGGGTTACTCCGATTGGTCTCCAAAGGTTTCAATTTGGGGTGGCAATTGAGACAATCGCTTTCACACCCCAAAGCAATTGCCACTGCTATCCCCAATACTCCTCCAACTCTCCCAAGCCAATTAACCATATTTTTTCCTTTTTTATAATTATTTCCCCAACTCAAAAAACTCCCCATTCCTTCCCTCTTTATCCCTTGTATTGTAACCTATCCCCCTCTTTTTTCCTTTCCGGTTATTAATTTTACTCCAAGGGGGATAAAGTATAGTTTCAAAAAAGTTTTGGAGTGGCAATGGAAGGCTTGCAATTTGTAAATCTGGAATTGGAAAGGGGTATTTTATCTACCCTCCTCTTCAGTGGAGAGCTTCTGGAATTGGTTGCGGGGATAGTTGGAGCCACCGATTTTTACCTCCCCTTCCATCAAAAAATGTTTAAAACGATGCTCTGGTTAGATGAAAATGAGTATCCAATTGATGAATATCAGGT
>PUXY01000113.1 GCA_009659955.1 Campylobacterota bacterium
TTGGGGAAGGGAGGGTTCCAGTTGATGAGCCCGTTGGAAACTCCTTTTTGCCCGGTGGAGATGGATTTTCCCTGCCAATCGACAACTTAACCCCTCTCCCAATTTGCACCCTTTTTCCAAATAGGGGAGGGCTCTTTTCCAATCCTTTTTAACCCCCCGGGTGCCATCAAAGAGGAGAAGCCCCACCGAATAACACCCCTCCGCCGACCCCAATTGGCAAGCTTTTTGGAAGAGATGCAAAGCCTTTTGCCCATTCTTTTCCATTATAGCCAACCCCCAATTGTAACACCCCCAAATCTGTTGTTGGGGGTCGGAAGAGAGGCACCCCCGCCGATAATCCTCCAATGGAGGACGATAGTGACTCAATTGATAGTGATTCCACTGGACATTTTTATCAATTTGATTTCCCAAAAGGGGGAGAGTTAAAGAGGCAAAGAGGAGAAAAGTAGAAAAAAAGTTTCCTTTTTCCGGCAAAAAGCCCGGAGGAAAATTCTCCTTTTTAAAGACCCTCTCTTTTGTTTTTTCCCTTTTTCCAACCCCCTCTTTTCTCTGGAAGTGTAGAAATTTTTCTCTCTTTTTCATTTTTTCTCCTTGGGAAAAAGATGGAAGTGGCACCAGACTCCTTTAATTTTTTCTCCCCTTTTCCTCCTCCGGCTTAAACCCAATAAAAGTTGCAAAATTGTTCCACCGGAAAAGGGTTTCAATCTGCCGAAACCCCACCGACTCCAAAAGTTCCCGGTTCTCTTGGGCGGTGTAGGGTATCAATACATTCTCCAACGCCTCCCTTTTCCGGGCAATTTCATAATCGCTATACCCCATCTCCCTTTTAAAGTCGTAATAGATTTCCACCATTGCCCTATCCAACCAACTATTTCCGGAGATAATCTTCTCCGTAACAATTACCATTCCCCCGGGGGTGAGGGCGTCAAAAATCTTTTTTACCAGTTTCTCCCGTTTGAGGGGGCGGACAAACTGGAGGGTGTAATTGGCTACAATTACCCGGCTTTTGGGGAGGGGAAGGGTTAAAAAATCGCCGGCTATCCACTCTATTTTTACACCCATCGCCTCCCCTTTAATTTTTGCCCGCTCTATCATCGGGGGGGAGTTGTCGATTCCCACCAGTTGGAGTCCTTCCACCCCTTTACCCAGTTGGAGGAGAAAATTGCCGGTGGAGCACCCCAAATCGACTACCCTATCCCCCGGTTGAAGAAACCTTTTCAAAAGGGAGATTTGGAGTTTGAGATTCTCCCAATAGAAAGGGACACTCCGTTGAATCATATCATCAAAAACCCCTGCCACCTGTCTATCAAATTCAAACTGCTTTTGGGGAGGAGAAGAAAAAAGGGTATCCCGTGGAGTGGATAAAGTGGGGGTAGGGGAGGGAAATGCACTCTCCTTTTTCTCTTTTTCCGACTTTTCCAAATTGAACCTCCTCCGGTGGGATTGGAAGAATTATATATAATTCCCCAGTTTTACCGAAAAATTTTCCAAGGAGAGGAGAAATGGGAAAAGTTCGATTCCACGATGAGACTTTGGCTCTCCACGCCGGTTACAACCGGGACGGGGAGCAGGCGATTCAAGTTCCCATCTATATGACAACCGCCTATCGATACCGGAGTGTGGAGGAGGCGGCGGAGCTTTTCAATCTGGAGAGGGAGGGGAATATCTACACCCGCATCTCCAACCCAACAACCCGGGTTTTTGAGGAGAGGATTGCCCAACTGGAGCGGGGGGTTGACGCTTTGGCTACCGCCAGTGGAATGGGGGCTATTTTCTACACTTTGGCAAATTTGGTGGGGAGCGGGGAGAGGATTGCCATCTCCACAAAACTTTATGGGGGGAGTATCACTCTGGCAACCCAAACCCTCAAAAGGTTGGGGATTGAAGCGGACTATTTTGACCCTGCCCACCCGGAGGAGAGATTACCTCAACTTTTGGAGAGAGGAGCCAAAGCGGTGCTCTTTGAGTCGATAGCCAATCCCTCTCTGGTGGTGCCGGAGTTTGAAAAGATTGTGGAAATTGCCGACCGGTTCAATGTAGTTACCATTTGCGACAACACCATTGCCACCCCCTACGGAGTTAAACCGATAGAGTTGGGGGTCGATGTGGTAGTCCACTCCACCAGTAAATATATTACTGGAAATGGGACTGCCATTGGAGGGGTGATTGTGGAGGGGGAGAGTTGCCGGCAAAAATTGGAAAAGGGAGCTTACCCCCATTTTCAGGAACCAGACCCCAGTTACCACGGCTTAATCTATTTGGAAAAGTTCGATGCCCCTTTTATCGCCCGGGCACGGCTTGCCCTTCTCCGGGATTTTGGGGCAGTCCCCTCCCCATTCAATAGTTGGTTGGGGATTTTGGGACTGGAGCATTTGGGAGTAAGAATTAGAGCCCATTCGGAAAATGCCCTCAAAATTGCCCAGTTTCTCCAAAACCACCCCAAAGTGAAGGGGGTAAATTACCCGATGTTGACCGACCCAAGAGCCCAAAAATATCTCAAATTGGGGAGTGGAATTGTAAGTTTTGAGGTTGCCGGGTATCAAGAGGCGGTAAATCTGGTAAAAAAATTGGAAATTTTCCTTCTGGTTACCAATATTGGAGACTCCCGCTCTCTGATTACCCACCCGGCTTCCACCACCCATCAACAATTGAGCCGGGAGGAGTTGAAGGAGGCGGGGGTGCCGGAGGGGCTTATCAGAATCAGTGTGGGGTTGGAGCACCCCGATGACCTCATCTCCGATTTGAGCCGGGGATTGGAGGGAATTTGAAGGGTTTTGAGAGAATTGGAGAAAATTTGAGGGAATTTGAGGGAATTTGGGAGAATTTGAGAGAATCTGAGAGAATTTGAGAGAATTTGGTGGAATTTGAGGGGAGTTTGAAGGGAGTTTGAAGGGAGAAGGGGGAAAGGGAGGGAAGAAAGAGAAGAGGGAAAAAGTGCCCTTGAAACTTGAAAATGGAAAAAAGAAAAGTTGAGGTTGGGGAGGCGGTTTGGGGGAAAAAATAAGAGGAAAATTTTATTGAAAGGGGAGGGCAAAGTCCCAAAAATTACGCACGCCGGTGATTTTTTCGGAAAATTTAGGAAATTTATTAACAACTGGAGAAGAGTGAGTAATTGGGGGTGGACATTAACCGATTAGAGACTGGAAAAGGGAAAATTTAAAACTTG
>PUXY01000114.1 GCA_009659955.1 Campylobacterota bacterium
CGACCCCCGGAAATGGTTGCGGGAAGGGGAGAAAAGTATGAAACAACGGGTAATTCAAGCCTACAAAGATTTACGGGTAATTTAATCCCTTCCCTCTTTCTTTTTCCTGTTCAATTATTTATTGATTTTCTTGAATCCAAATTCAAAAAATAACTTCCCTTTTTTCCAAAAAAATTCCCCATCAAAGCTACTCCCCATACAAAAATATACACCCCCGGGAAATTGAAGAGAGCAAAGTTGAAAAAACTCCTCTCCTTTGGAACGGAGAGTATCTCTCTTCTTAAATCACCTCCGCAGAAACCAAAAGGGTAGGAATTTTTTCAATTACACTTAAACTTTGAATCCTTGGGAGGATTTGAATGAAAGGAGAAAAAAAGTAATAGTGGACACAAAGAGCAATTGAAGAGCAAAGGAGACAAAAATAAAATTTGCCAAGTGGGAAAGAAATGGAGCGATTCTTTTTTGAAAATATATCGATATCTGGGAGATAAATAACTTCTCTATTTCTGAAATAATCTCAAAAATAGACGCAAATTTCCCACTTTTTGGAACTTTTTTAAAGTTATCTGGGCAATGAGAAAATCTCTATTTTTTAAAGGTCCGGTTATCACAAAAAAACTCTTTACATTTAACTTATCGGAGTGTGTCCAATTTTGGAGGAAATTATTCCAGAAAAGGGGGAAGTGAGTTGCAATTTTAGAATTTGAAAGTTGAAAGTTAAAAATTGATAAATTAGGCACTCAATAGGAGAGATTAGAAATCCAATAAAAAGAGGATTGGGGAAAATAAAAGCGCAAAGGTTTTTGCAATTACAATTTTCTTTAAAAATAATTTTTTCTTTGGTGGAGCTGTGGGGAATCGAACCCCAGTCCGGACGCAGGCAACTCCAGACCTCTACACGCTTAGCCCTTTGATTGGATAGCTCCGATGGGTAGGCTCAAAGGGCAAAGCCCATACCATCGGACGGGTGGAAAGGTTTCGGGGCAGGTCTGCCACCCTCCAGACCTTACCCCTATCCTCCGAATTTCCGTTCTTCCCTCTCTCCAGTGGAGGAGACCGGAGGGAGGGAAGCCCCTATTGAGTTTTTAAATTAAGCAGCAGCTTTAGCTACTGCAGGGGTGTAATCAGTGTTATTTACTGCGTTTATTTTTAGTGGGCAGTTTTACCACTTACCCGGGTGGGCGTGCAGTCTGGAGCCTTCTACGCCCGTCGAATCCAAGTCAGCCCCATCTCTTTTTTGGATAAATTATACAAATCCATTTTTTTGAGAAGATTAAATTGGAGATTTGCAAAGGGAATTATACACTATTTTTTAGTTTTTAGGAAGAAAAAAGTAAAAAAAATTTACAAATTTTCTTATTTCCAGTTACTTTTTATTTTCTCCAATTGGGTAAAATCGGCATCAACTCCATTGGTGGAAAAAGGAGGTTAAAATGCATATAGGCGATGGGTTTCTATCTCCTGCGACGGTGGCGGTGAGTTATATGGTAGCAATTCCCCTTTGGGTTTATAGTTTCAAAAGGTTAAAGAGGGAGCTCAATGAGGAGACCCTTCCTATGTTGGGGGCATTGAGTGGTCTCAGTTTTGTAATTATGATGTTTAATATCCCTATTCCGGGGGGCACCAGTGGACACGCAGTGGGGGCAACTTTGATAGCTCTCCTTTTTGGTCCGTGGGTGGCAGGATTGGCGGTTACTTTAGTATTGGCGGTGCAAGCTTTAATTTTTGGAGATGGGGGAATAAGTGCCATTGCTATAAACTCTTTGGCGATGGGGTATGTTGCCTCTTTTGTAGGCTACTACACTTTTCATTTGTTAAAAAGGTTTAAATTCGCCCCCTTTGTGGCAGGGTGGTTATCTTTGGTAAGTGCCTCTTTGGTGGTGGCAGTTGCTTTGGGGATTCAACCTTTGATGGGAACATCTCCCGATGGACACCCCCTCTATTTTCCCTTTGGATTGGAAATTACTATTCCGGCGATGGTAGGAGAGCACGCCCTCTTTTTTGGGGTGGTGGAGGGGATTTTTACCCAGTTGGTTTACACTTTCCTTCTGAAACGGCGTCAAGCCAAGGAGGAGAGACTCCCGATTGAAAATAATTCTACTCCGGAGGTGTAAAAATGGAGTGGTTAAAAAAGAGAATTTTCCTCCTTTTGGGGGTTTTACTGGCATTGGTGCCGATAGGTCTTTTAACCGATTCTCCTGCGTGGGGGGAATGGGATTTGGACTATTACAAAAAGGTTTTGGGATTTGTGCCGGAAAAAATTGAGAAGGGGGCTTTGGTAAATTCTCCTCTCCCCGATTACACACTTCCGGGTATCAATCCGGTAGTGGGGTATTATATTAGTGGAATTGTGGGGGTTCTTCTTCTGTTTGGAATTTATTACCTCATCTACAGAGTGGTAAAAAAGAGAGATGACTCCTCCCAAGGGGATAAAAATTAGACTTCTTTTTCTCCGCCTCCTCTTTTTTACTCTTTTTTTTGGAATTTTGATTTTAAAGGAGAGCCTCTATTTGGCAATTATTTTAGGGATTCTTTTTCTTTTGGCGGGAAAAAAGAGATGGATAATAGGAAAAAAAGTTATAGGGGGAATTTTACTTTTCAATAGTGCCGTTTCAATAGGATATTTGATTTTCAGTTGGATAAAAGGGATAAATCCGTTTCCCTATTTGGTTTACATAAATTTAAAAGTATTTACCTTAACCTTTTTTGTATTTTTCTTTTTTAGCCGGGTAAATCTTTTGGAGTTTTTTGCCTTTTCCCGGGAATTAAGTTATCTTTTGACAATTACCATCTCCCAGATACTCACTTATCGGCAACTTTTTCACCAATTTAGATTGGCTTTCAAGTCCCGGGTAGTGGAGTTGAGAAAATGGGAAAAGGAGTTTATCAAATCTACCTTTCTCTTTTTTTTGGAAAAGGCTCTCAAAGAGGGGAAGGAGAGAAGTTTGGCGATGAAAAGCCGTGGTTTTTTTGAAGAGGAGGAGAGAAAAAGGAAGGAATAAATCCTTTTTTATTGTTATCTATTGGGCAGGGGGTGGAGCTATTAATCCCCGTTGACATTGGCGACGCCCCACCACAGGGGAGGCGTGGTCAATCAGTTGTTGGAGGGATT
>PUXY01000115.1 GCA_009659955.1 Campylobacterota bacterium
AACCACATTTCTGCTTTTTTTTCATACTTTTTCCTTTCAATCTCCCCCGATGGGGGAAGAAAAATTAAAGTAAATCCAAAACTTTTTGGAAACTTTTCAGGTCGGTGATAGGGTAAGTCCGTTTTTTGGTAAGTCGCCGGTTGAGTCCCATTAAAACTTTTCCCCCGACTTCCACATAAAAATCGATTTTATCATCGATATTTTTAATCGACTCTTTATATCTCACCGGTTTGGTCAATTGGATTGGCAGTAACTCCAACCCCTCCCCTTTGGTGGAGTAGGGTTGGGCAGTTACATTGCTAACCATCGGTTTGAAGGTTGGGTTCAGAAATTGGGTCAACATCTGTCGGAGGGGTTCAACTGCCGGCTCCAATAAGGGGCAGTGGCTTGCCACACTCATATTGAGCAACATTACCCTTTTTGCCCCCGCCTCTTTGAAGAGGGGCTCCGCCTTTTGGAGGTGGCTCCGGAGTCCCGCTACTACCAGTTGTCCGTCGCTATTGTAGTTGGCGGGGTAGATTTTAAGGCCGGAGTTTTGGCAAATCTCCTCTACCTTTTCATCTGGGAGTCCCAAAACCACCATCATCGAACCGGGCTCTCCAGTTTGGAAAGCCTCCTCCATCAACTCCCCCCGTCTTTTGACCAGTTCTACCCCATCTATCAAATCCAATCCTCCCCCGGCGGTCAATCCGGTAAACTCCCCCAGAGAGTGTCCAATCCCATACCCCCAATTTAACTCCCCTTTCTCCCCTTCCAAAAGTTTAAAAATAGTGCCGGAAAAGAGTAAAATAGCCGGTTGGGTGTAGCGGGTCTGGTTCAGTTTTTCATTCTCCTCAAACATCAATTTGGGGAAGTCCACTTTTACCCGTTCGCTTGCCTCTCCGAAAATCTCTCTAACTTGGGGAAATTCCCGATAAAACTCCTCTCCCATTCCGGTAAATTGGGAACCCTGTCCCGGAAATAGAAAACCGATAGCCATACTATTTCTCCTTTCTCCTTTGGTTTAGATTGGGGGTTTTCTCCCCCTTTCCCCTCCCCCGGAGGAGTTCCCCCTCCTCCAAAATCTGGAGGGCAATTTCAGTCAATTTATTCCGATAGATATTTTTCAAATCGACCCACGCCAAATGGGTATGGGGGAGGGCGTTTTGGAGCCGATGGAGTCCACTTTTGTGGGGGGGGAGGGTGGCGTAGGTCTGTTTCAAATCCCCCAACAGAAAGAGGCGACTCCCCTCCGCCATTCGGCTCAAAATCATACTCATATAGTCGGGGGTTATCAATTGCACCTCATCGACAATTAAAATCTCCCCCTCCAAAATGGAGACCCCTTGAATCATATTCAACGGAATTATTTCAAATTTTTCAAAAAAGAGTTGGTTTCTGATGGTTTGGTAGTTGTAACCTTTATATCCCCGGTAGAGAAAATTTAACGCACTCAAAAAACCCCCTGCCCAGTGGAGCATTTTTTCATCTTTATCCCCCGGGAGGTAGCCGATATCGTAGTCGGAGCTAATACCTATTGGGGGGCGGGTAATAAAAATTTTCCGGTTGGTGGTTGCCAATGCCACCGCTGTGGCAAGGAGGGTTTTTCCGGTTCCGAAACTTCCGGTTAAAAGGGTGGCAGGGGCTTGGGTCAAAGCGTAAATGGCAGATTGTTGATAAATATCCAATGGGGTAAAAATTCCACCCCCTTTCAATCGGACTTTGGAAACTTCAGGGATATTGTCAATCCTTTCAACCCCCCGGAAAGGGTTGTAGCAGTAACACAACTCCCTCTCCCCTTTGGGGTCGTAGGTTAGAATAAAATCCCACGGCTGGAGTTCAACCCCCAACTTCTCCCGGAGATACCCGGCAATTGGCTCTTTGGGTTTTACCCCCAGAAAGTGTCCAAATTGAAATTCCCTATCTTCAATAAATCCCAATCTTTTAGCCTCCTCTCTCCCAAATTTGGAAAATTGTAACAAAGTTTGGGTATTTCAACTTTAATTGGCAGATAGAAAAGGGGGGTAAAATGGAGTATTTAATTTCTGCTACACCCCCCGAACCGGAGGAAAGAGTCGGAGATGGAGGCGGTCGGAGTAGCGATACCCTTTGGAGAGGGCAAATTGGGCAACAATTCCCCCATTTTTTTCCAACTCCTCCCTATTCTCCCCTTGGGGCATACAATAGATAGGAAGGTGGGGAGCAAATTGGACAATCTCCTCTATCTCCCCTTCCAATTGGGAAAGGTTTGCCGGAGAAAGGACGAATTTAAAAAAAGAGTTGGGGGCAAATTTTCCAATTTTTCGGATAATTTCCGGTTTAAACCTCTTCTGTTTCCGCTCTCCGCTATTGGAGAGTTTGGGACTAATAGCAAAAATAACCCTTTTATAAAAAGGGGCTTCCCTGAAATTGGGTGAAATAGTCCCGTTGGTTTCGATGGTAATTGGATAGGGATATTTTTGAATAATAGGGCTCAATTTTTGCCAATGGAGAAGGGGCTCTCCCCCGGTAATTACCAAATCGGGGGAGAGGTGAAGATAGGGGGTAAATTTTTGCCAAATTTGGGCTATCTCCATCTCTTCCCAGTGGAGGGAGTAAGGGGGAAGGACTGCATAGGGAGTATCACAAGGTAAATTGGGACATCGGAGATTACACCCTCCCGTCCGGAGGAAAAGGGAGGGAGTCCCTATTCTCATTCCCTCCCCTTGGAGGGAGTAGAATATTTCTACAACCGGTATTTTTTCCCCCCTTTCCACTTCTTCGGGGGAAAGGGGGTCAATTGTCATTTTTCCAGTAATTTTTTCTCTCTTTTCCGGCTCCACAGGGATAATATCCTTCTTTCTATAATTTTCAGGAGGGAATTATATTTCCAATTTTAACGGCTTTTGAATCAATTTCCGATGCCGGAAGAGGGATTATTGGAAGATGGAAGAAGGGGAGGGAAAAGATGGGGAAAGGTGATGGAAAGTGGAGTTGGTCAGTTTGAAGGTTGGGGAGTTAATGGGGTAGTGGAATTGGTTTGAAGGGTTTTTAAAATCTCCTTTACCAGTTGATAGGGAGATACTCCATTGGATCGGGCTATCTCTCTTATCGGGGTTGAGGGGTCAACTTCCAACCCTTTTCC
>PUXY01000116.1 GCA_009659955.1 Campylobacterota bacterium
GAGGGCTCTATTTTCTCTATTTTTCCCTTCCTTTTTTCTTTCTTTTTCCTTCTTTAGAGTATAAGGATTAACAGAAAAAGAGAAAAAATAACTGAATTTCTCTGGCTCTTCTTCTCTACTCATTTGATTGGAGATTCACCTATAAAAGAGCTAAAAAAGTAAAAATCTCCAATTCTTTCTTTCTCCATCATTACCCCAAAAAATAATGGTGATAGGGAGAAGTGTAGAGGTTGCCTTCCCCAAGTAAATGGGAAAGTTGGGGAGGTGGCGATGACAAAAATGAAAAAAAATTGCTTATAGTTTGATTGGAGGTATTTTTAAAGGTAAACAATTTTCCACTTAATGGTAGATTTTAATTGATACCCTTTTTGTCGGCAAAATTTTTTATACAAAATATTAAGTTTTGCAAAGATTTTTTTAGCCTTCACCCCCCAACACATTCATTTGGAAGATTGGGAGGAGCATTGAAATAACAATAAAACCGATAATTCCGCCTACAATGAGAATCATTACCGGCTCCAAAAGGGAGAGGAGGAGGGTGGTTCTATTCCGGTATTCGTCCAGATAGAGGCGGGAGAGGCTTTCCAGAATTGAGGAGGCTTCACCAGTCTCCTCCACCAATCCCAACGACTCCACAAAGGGGAGGTCGGGGAAGTTCCGTTTTTTGAGGGCGGTGGAGATTTTTTTCCCCTCCAAAACCTCTTCCAAAGCATCGTGGAAAAGCTCTGCCAATATCCGATTGTCGATAGTTTTACTTGCCAAATTGAGGGCGTTTACAAAATTGACGCCGGCGGAGGTGAGGGTATGGGTCAAATAGGAGAAACGCCCCAAATTTTTGGAAATAATTAATCTA
Source organism: Campylobacterota bacterium (assembly GCA_009659955.1). Taxonomy (GTDB): domain Bacteria; phylum Campylobacterota; class Campylobacteria; order Campylobacterales; family Nautiliaceae; genus PUXY01. Next base: position 854 of record PUXY01000116.1, read on the forward strand.
TTTATTACGGGGATTTTCAAAAGGAGACCATCTATCCGCCGGCGGAAGGGGAGAAATTTTTTGTAGAGAACTCCAATTCCAAAAATAGTCCCCAAAATAGCAATTCCGACTGCAACTCCGTGATTTTGGAAAAAGTGGGAGACTGAAATTGTAAATTGGGTAATAGGAGGGAGTTTTTGGTGTAAATCTTGGAAAATTTTTACAATTTTGGGCACCACGCTTCCCATCATTACTATTACCAAAATAAGGCTTACCGAAATAATAAAAGTGGGGTAGATGAGGGCTTGGGTCGATTGGGAAGAGATTCTCTCCTCCTCTTCCAAAAATTGGGCGGTCTGGAGGAGTATCAAGTCCAATTTTCCGCTACTTTCCCCAACTTGAACCGAATGGAGGAGATAGGGGGGAAGGTTGAGCCATTTTTGGGAGGAGAGGGCTTCACTGAACCCCTTCCCCTCTCCAATCTCCACTTCCAATTGGGTTAAAAATTTTTGAAGGCGGGTGTTGGTGGTCTGGTTTTTTGCCAGTGAAATTGCCCTTTTCAAGGGGATTGAGGATTTGAGGTAGAGACCGATAGCCGTTAAAATCCGGGCTAATTCTCCCTTTTTTACCCTTCCCCCCGGGAGTCGGAGTCCCGATTTGGGTTTAAGCTCCAAAATTACCGGCAAATGGGAGAGTTTGGAGCGGGCTTCCTCTTGGGAAACCGCTTCAATTACCCCTTTGACCTTTTTTCCGTTTTTATCAAATCCCCGATAGAAAAATTTCATTTTAATCCTTCAACCCGACCCGAATTCCCTCTTGGAGGGAGGTTGTCCCCTTTAGAATCTCTTCAAAGATAGCCTCTTTTAGGGTTTTTATTCCCCGCTCTACCATCAATTTTTTAATTTCAATATCGGTTGCCCGATTGGCGATTAAACCCTTTACCTCATCATCTACAATTAAAAGCTCTCCCACCGCCTTTCTCCCCCGATAGCCGGTAAAATTGCAGTGGGGACACCCTTTGGGTTTGTAAACTTTGCCGATGGAGTATTTCTGGAGGAGGGGTTCCCGGCGGGCAATTTTTTTCACCTCCTCCGGGTCTCCTTCCACTTTGCAACTGCACAATTTCCGCACCAATCTTTGGGAGAGAATTCCGATTAAACTGGAGGAGAGGAGAAAGGGCTCTATTCCCATATCCATCAATCGGGTAATTGTGGCGGGGGCGTTATTGGTGTGGAGGGTTGAGAGCATCAAATGGCCGGTCAATGCCGATTGGATAGCAATGGTTGCCGTCTCTTTATCCCTAATTTCCCCTACCATAATAATATCGGGGTCCTGCCGGAGAATACTCCGGAGAGCCCGGGCAAAGGTGAGTCCCACTTTGGTATTTACCTGTATCTGGTTGATGGAGTTGGCTTTATACTCTACCGGATCTTCAACGGTGATAATATTTTTTTCCGGGGTGGCTATAGTTTGAAGGAAACTATGGAGGGTGGTCGATTTCCCCGAACCGGTGGGTCCAGTTACCAAAATCATTCCATAGGAGTGTTCCAAAAGCTCTCCAAATCCCGCCACAATCTCCCGATTGAATCCCAATTTTTCCAGTGGGGGAATATCCTCGCTCTCCATTAAAATCCGCATTACTGCCTTTTCCCCAAAGTAGGTGGGGATAATTGAAACCCGAATATCGGTGCTTTTTTGGGCAATTTTTATCTGGGTGCGTCCATCTTGGGGAATCCGTTTTTCCGAAATATCCAGATTGGAGATAACTTTAATCCGGTTTATTACCAGTTGGGTCAACTTTTTTTGGATAGTAGCTTGGGGGATTAAAACCCCGTCGATTCTAAATCGAATTACCCCGAAAGTTTCGTGGGTTTCGATGTGGATATCACTGGCTCCCTTTTTGAGGGCTTGGAAAAAGATGGAGTTGACAAACTTTATCACCGGGGCGGAGTTTTCCGAATTGAGGAGGTCTACACTCTCTTTTACAAACTCTTCCAGAGTAACTTCCTCCTCCACAACCCCGTCAATCTCCCCTTCCAAAGTTTTTTGGGTTTTAAGTTCCAGATACCGGTTGAGGAGTCGGGAGAAGGACTCCTCATCTGTAACAATGACCGGGAGGGGGTTGGAGAGTTTGGTGTAGTAGTTGAGGGCATCGATATACTCCCCCTCTTTGGTGATTAAATATCTCTTCCCCTCCACTTCCCCCGGAAGAAGGTTAAATTTTATTCCATCGTCCAGATTGAATCCCTCCAACTCTATCGGTTTGGGGTT
>PUXY01000117.1 GCA_009659955.1 Campylobacterota bacterium
TGGGAGGGGTTAACCTGTATAATTTTCAAAGCGCCCTTGATTTATACAAACAGTTGGTTAGGCAGGGCCTTGGTTGGATAGATACCCAATGGGAATTGGCGACGGGCACACCGTCTTCTCTTTCTACGTTATAGAATATGTTGGATAGATACCCAATGGGAATTGGCGACCAAATAGAGTCGTGGATACTTTAAACAAGTATGGCATCGTTGGATAGATACCCAATGGGAATTGGCGACTAAAACAAAGGGGGACAATTAGTCCCCCTGGGCATGTTGGATAGATACCCAATGGGAATTGGCGACTCCTTACAAATGGCATTACCCAGACGCTACTTTTATAAGTTGGATAGATACCCAATGGGAATTGGCGACAAAAGAAAAGAGGCCGATTATTCGGCCTCAATTTCTTCTTGTTGGATAGATACCCAATGGGAATTGGCGACAAAAGACGGAGGCCGCCTCACTTGGCGGCCTCCGAATCGTTGGATAGATACCCAATGGGAATTGGCGACACTACGGTGGAAGCAAGAATTCGTAAGCGTATATTAGGTTGGATAGATACCCAATGGGAATTGGCGACCTGATTTATAAATATGAGAACAGCACCGGTCTTTGACAGTTGGATAGATACCCAATGGGAATTGGCGACAGCACTAACAACAAAAAGCACAATTGCCGCTATGTAGAGTTGGATAGATACCCAATGGGAATTGGCGACCTTCATTAGCGAAGTCAATATTGTTATACCTAAAAATAGTTGGATAGATACCCAATGGGAATTGGCGACTCAGTTCACCTTTTCCTATCAAAGCAACTCTCTTCATGTTGGATAGATACCCAATGGGAATTGGCGACTATCTTGTCAGGGTCCATACCATACTTAATATTACGAGTTGGATAGATACCCAATGGGAATTGGCGACACTTGATGAGGAGCTCGAGATGGCCCCCGGCGCTTTCTGTTGGATAGATACCCAATGGGAATTGGCGACAAGAAAAAGAAGAACAAAAACTCATTAGTATAAAACCGTTGGATAGATACCCAATGGGAATTGGCGACTGCGGGCGGGTTTAATTTCCCGGATGCGGTAAAGAACTGTTGGATAGATACCCAATGGGAATTGGCGACGTCAAGGTCGGCGACCAGTTCTTTCAGGAGGAGAAGCGTTGGATAGATACCCAATGGGAATTGGCGACAACACCCCAGCGTCCAGTGTCGGAAAACTGGACAACTTGTTGGATAGATACCCAATGGGAATTGGCGACCGACTATAAGAAAGAAAAGTTTATCTTCCATACAAGTTGGATAGATACCCAATGGGAATTGGCGACGGGGGTCATAGGTGCCCACCGCCTTAGCGGGGTGGCAGTTGGATAGATACCCAATGGGAATTGGCGACTCCGTCGGTGGAGAGATACTCAAACTCTTTCGTGAGTTGGATAGATACCCAATGGGAATTGGCGACTTTCTCCCTTTTCTTTGATGCCCGCCATTTCCTTGAGTTGGATAGATACCCAATGGGAATTGGCGACATATCCAGAACCGGAGGAACAAGAACAAGAAGAAGCCGTTGGATAGATACCCAATGGGAATTGGCGACCTTGGTTGGGGAGCTGTAGCTCCACCACCCCACATACCGGTTGGATAGATACCCAATGGGAATTGGCGACTTCCTATACTGGGAATAGAGAAACTCAACAAGATTGACGTTGGATAGATACCCAATGGGAATTGGCGACTATTTTTTGCTTAACTAACAATAAACTCTCTTGAACGTTGGATAGATACCCAATGGGAATTGGCGACGTCTGATTACCTTGCACAGTCTGCCATTAACCTATAAAGTTGGATAGATACCCAATGGGAATTGGCGACGGGCCTTTTTGTAGGTAATGTAGTCATAGTTTTTCTTCGTTGGATAGATACCCAATGGGAATTGGCGACAACGTTTACTCTATAGAGCCCGGAGACTACTATTACGTTGGATAGATACCCAATGGGAATTGGCGACCCTTCCGAAGGATTTCGGGGTCTCGAGTCCTGAGAATGTTGGATAGATACCCAATGGGAATTGGCGACACTCCAAGGGCTCTAATTTTCTTCGTCATTTTTCAAGTTGGATAGATACCCAATGGGAATTGGCGACTAACCCGGGCTTCTATCCCAGAATACCGAAATTAAGTTGGATAGATACCCAATGGGAATTGGCGACTCTTGAAATAAATCGTGAAAGCATTTGCGTAAATCTTTGTTGGATAGATACCCAATGGGAATTGGCGACTGGAGGTTGTATTCGGGAATACGATTGGGAATTCGAAGTTGGATAGATACCCAATGGGAATTGGCGACCAAGTTTAGTTGGCTCCTTGTCAGTCCTGTAAATTACTGTTGGATAGATACCCAATGGGAATTGGCGACAATTGAGATGCAGCCGTTTTGGCTGCATGCCATTTTTCGTTGGATAGATACCCAATGGGAATTGGCGACTACCGATCCGTTTTACAACTTCGTAATTCTGAAAAACTTGTTGGATAGATACCCAATGGGAATTGGCGACGTCTTTTCAATTCTTCTTCTTTTAAAACAATATTATACGTTGGATAGATACCCAATGGGAATTGGCGACTTGCGGAATTTTTTCATTATTAGGCGATAATCCGACGTTGGATAGATACCCAATGGGAATTGGCGACGTCCCGGCGAGATTCACCTCTATCACATACATCTTCAGTTGAAGAGATACCTAGTGGGAACTGGCGACTCCACCCATTTTCTGAACTTCAGCCATGGCAAGGAGTGTTGAAGAGATACCCAGTGGGAACTGGCGACGGATTGACCAGGAGAGCAGTAGTTTTGGAATAAACAAGTTGGAGAAATACCCAGTGGGAATTGGCGAGTGGAAGGCAGCGAGCATTTCGAGGTCGGAGGCCTTCATGTTGAAGAGATATCCAGTGGGAAGGGGAACCCCCCAATCTGTTCCGCCATCGTAGAGCTCATATCTGGTTGGAGAAATACCCAGTGGGATCGAAGGCGACGATGAATTTATTTTGATAGAATTTATTTGAGGATGTGTTTGAGGAATGTGAATGGCTG
>PUXY01000118.1 GCA_009659955.1 Campylobacterota bacterium
GGGAGTTTAAACAGGAGAAAAATGTTTCCTTGCATAAAGGGGGTCTGAATTTGGAAAAGGAGGCGGAAAATAGAGAAAAAAGGAGAAAAAGTAGGGGAGTTTGGGAATAAAAAAACCGAAACTTTTTTGAGGAATAAGTTGGAGAGGAGAAAAAACTAAAAATCCTCCTCCAGTTCCGGAAGTTGGTCGTCGTCGATTTGCTCTTGTCCACTCCGGAGTTTCTCCTTTTTGAGGCGGAGGAGGAAGTCGTCGCGACTGGTGGCATACTCCACCGCCACATCTTCCGAAATTCTCCCCTCCAGAACCAGTTCAACCAGATGTTGGTCAAAACTTTGGGTTCCATACATTTTCCGCCCCTCCTCCAGTGCGTCCTTAATTTCCGAATCCCTATCCTCCTCAATCAACTCTTTAATCCGGGGGGTTCGCCGGAGAATCTCCATTACTGCCGTCCGTTTTCCGTCGGTGGTGGGGGCGAGCCGTTGGGAGATAACCCCCTCCAAAACCGACGCCAAAACCAACCGAATCCGGGTCTGCTCCTCCGGAGGAAAGACCCCGATAATCCGGTTAATTGTCTCTTTGGCGTCGAGGGTGTGGAGGGTGGAAAAGACCAAGTGTCCGGTTTCGGCGGCGTGGAGGGCAATTTCAATAGTTTCAATATCCCGCATCTCCCCCACCAGAATAATATCGGGGTCCTGCCGGAGGGCACCTTTCAAAGCGTTGGCAAAGCTCAAAGTATCCTCCCCTACACTCCGTTGGTTGATGAGACACTTTTTATCTTTGTGGACAAACTCTACCGGGTCTTCAATAGTAATAATATGTTTGGGGCGGGTGTTGTTAATTTCATTGATAATTGCAGCAAGGGTGGTCGATTTCCCAGACCCGGTAACCCCGGTAACCAAAACCAATCCCCGTTCAACTTTGGTAAATTCGTAAAGGACTTCCGGCACTTTCAACTCTTTCAGGGAGAGGATTTTTGTGGGAATTACCCGGAAAACCAGAGAAGGTCCCTGAATTTGGAAAAAGGCGTTTCCCCGGAACCGGTAATTTTCGTCCAATTGATAGGAGAAGTCCATCTCCCTTTTTTCGAGAAATTTTTCATATCGACCCGGGGCGTTTGCCCACATCTCCCGAACTATCTCCAACACCTCCTCCCGGGTCATTTTCCGGGGCACTGGTAAATCGACCAAAGTTCCGCGGATTCGGGCTTTAATTCCGTAACCGGCTTTTACATGGAGGTCTGAACCTCCGTGCTTAATCATTGCGTAAAGGTAGCGGTTAAACTCTTTCAATTTCATTGCCGGAGTCCCTCCATCATTTCATCAAACGCCTTTTGGAAGGCGACTACCCCCTCTTGGAAAAGTTCATCGTAAACCTGTTGGAGGTTGATACCTGCCGGGGTGAGGAAACTGAAAAAGGCGTCGATATGTTTGGTTTGGAAGGGGAAGGACTCCTCCAACTCTTTCCCCTCAATCGCCTCAATTACATCGGGGGGAAGGGTTAAAATCGCCCCCGGGAGGTTGAGGTTTTCCACATAGTAATCTTTGGGGAGATACTCCTGTTTCACCCCGGTGGAGGCAAAGAGGGGTTTTACTTGGTCAATCCCCGCCTCCACCAGTTGGTTGTAAATTTTAATGGCATTGAAAAAGCCGACCCGGTCGGGGGCAAGTCCTTTCATTTTTAAAAGGTTATTGAGTTTTCGGTCAAATCGGCTTACAAAAATGGAGACCACCCCCTTTCCACTCCCTTTGGAGATGGCATTGTAGGACTCCATCGCTTGGGTGGGGGAAAAAATTAAGGTGGCGTTGACATTTACCCCCCGTTTGGAGAGCTCCTCCATCGCCTTGTAACCGGCGGAGTTGGCGGGGACCTTTATCATCAAATTGGGGCGTCCAATCCTCTCCCAAAACTCCAATCCTTCATCTACACTCCCCTTCCAGTCGTCAATCAACCGGGGATTTACCTCAATGGAGGCAAATCCTCCCTTCCCCTCTTCATACACCGGAGAGAGAATATCACTCGCCCGTTGGAGCTCTTTAACTGCAATCTCTTTGTAAATCTCCTCCGGCTCTTTTCCCTTTAAAGCCTCTATCTCTTTCTGATAAATTCCCTTCCGAAAAGCTTGGGAGAAAATAGCCGGGTTACTGGTAATTCCAGTTACCAACCCATCTTCTACCCATTTTTTAAACTTCCCTTCTAAAAACTCCCTATCCAAATAGTCTGCCCAAATCTCTGCCATCTTTACCCTTTCTCAAAAACTGGGGTGAAAATAAATAATAACAAAAATGGTATTATTCCCGCAATAATTTCTTTCCAAAGGGACCCAATGGGTGCAAGAATTGAAGGGAGTATGACGGCTTTGGTAACCCCCTTTACCAAAGATGGGGAAGTGGATTGGCAAAAATATCGGAGTTTAATCGATAGACAAATTAAAGGGGGAATAAACTGGATTGTGCCGATGGGAACGACCGGGGAGAGTTCAACCCTCTCCCATCAAGAGCATATGGAGGCGATTAAAATTGCGGTGGAGATGTGTCGCCACACCCATACCCACGTATTGGCGGGCACTGGAAGTAACTCCACCCGGGAAGCAGTGGAGCTCTCCCTCTTTGCCAAACGGGCGGGAGCCCACGGAGTTTTACTGGTTACCCCCTACTACAATAAACCGACCCAACGGGGACTCTATCTCCATTTCCGGGCGGTGGCGGAGGCGGTAAATCCTTTACCTGTAGTCCTCTACGATATTCCCGGGCGGAGTTGTGTCCAGTTGGAGGTGGATACAATTGAAAAATTGGTAAAAGAGACCGACAATATCCGGGGACTCAAAGAGGCAACCGGAAAAATAGACCGGGTGGTGGAGTTGAGAAGACGGGTGCCGGAGTTGGCGGTATTGAGTGGAGATGATGCCCTCAATTTCCAAATTTTAGCCAGTGGAGGGAAAGGGGTAATTTCTGTAGTCTCCAATCTTTTCCCCCGGAAAGTAACCGAAATGGTGGATTATTGTCTCCACGGAGATTGGAAAAGGGGATTGGAACTCCACACCGACCTCTACCCGTGGAGTAAAATTCTCTTTATCGAAACCAACCCAAT
>PUXY01000119.1 GCA_009659955.1 Campylobacterota bacterium
ATTACGCCCTCCCTCCCCTCAAAAGCCCCTCCGGTTTTCCCACTGGAATGATTCAAGGATTGGTAAATTTTATCGCCAACTTGGAAAAAGTTGGAAAATATATCGTTTTTACTTTGGATAGTGGTAAAGAGGAGAATTTCCGGAGAAAGATTTATCCCCAATACAAAGCCAATCGTCCTCCCCTTCCCCCCGATTTGGAACTTCAAATTGCCAAAGGAATTGAACTTTTAAAAGAGATGGGATTTAAAGTTATAGAAGTGCCCGGATATGAAAGTGACGATATTATCGCTTCCCTCGTGGAAGAGGCAAAGAAAGAGGGGATAAAAGTAAAAATCCTCTCCAGTGATAAAGACCTGTGCCAATTGATAGATGATAAAAGGGTGGTAATTTACGACTATTTCAAAAATGAAATTATTGATGAAGAGAAATGCAGGGAAAAATATGGAATCTCCCCTTCCCAATTTGTAGATTATCTGGCATTGGTGGGAGACACCAGTGATAATGTGCCGGGGGTAAAGGGAATAGGTCCCAAACGGGCTCGGGAACTTCTCCAAAAGTATGGAAATTTGGAAAATATTTATAACCATTTGGAAGAGTTGCCCAAAGGTATCCGAAAAAAATTGGAAGAGGGAAAAGAGTCCGCCTTTTTAAGTAGAAAATTGGTTAAATTGGAGCCTTTTCTCCTCTCCTCCAATCCTTCCCAAGGGGAGTAGCTTCTCTTACTTCCTGTTTTACTTCTTTTTTTCACCTATTTCCCAATGAAACCCTTTTTTATCTTTTCAATTTATCTTTCCAATTTCCATTTTGGGAGATGGAAGTTCCCAATTCCAATCGACGATGGGGAAAAGGGAGAAGGGGGGAGAAAGAATAGTGAAAAAACTATTTGCTCTCTTTACTCCGATAATAATGAATTTTATAAATATCTCTATGTCTCCTATTTAAATTCCGAATATATAAACATTTTTCGAAGGAAGAAACTCACAAACTAAAATCTATATTTTGTTTCTCATTGGAAGGAAGGGAAAGTAAGGTTTGATTTTAAAATTTATTAAATCTTTTCCACAAAATTGCTTAAAATTTGCCTTTTGGTGCCTCCAAAATCGATTGTCAATTTCCAATTTTTTCCTGCCCGATTCATACCAATAACTTTTCCTCTTCCAAAAACCGGGTGTTTTACCAAAGTCCCAATTTTGATTTTCCCCTGCTCTTCCCTCTCCCGTTTGTAGAAAAGTTTCCCCTCCTGCTTTAACCCCGCTTCCACCAAAAAACGGCTCTGCTCCATCTCCTTCCGCCGTCCGTGGAGGTATCGGCTCTTGACCGAACTCAAAACCAACTCCTCCCGGGCTCGGGTAATGGCTACATATGCCAATCTCCGCTCCTCCTCAATATCTCCATTCTCCAATGGGAAATAATCCTCCTCCCACCCAATTACAAAAAGATAATCAAACTCCAACCCTTTGGCGGCGTGGATTGTCATCAAATTTATCATCTGCCCCCCGATATGGTCCTGTTCACTCTCCAAAGAGAGCTCATTTAGAAATTCCCGGAGACTCATTTCTCCACTTTCGCGGATTAATCCGTAAAATTCGGCAATATTAAATCTCTTTTCTTCATTCTCATAGCTTTCGGAAAAGTGGAAAAGCTCCTCCAGTGCCGACGGAATCTCCCCCAAAGAGAGGGTCTGGAGGTGGCGGATATTTTCCCCAAACTCTTTTAAACTTTTTCTGATTTTTGGGGAGAGAAATTCCAAATTATTTTCCCAAATAAAGGGGAGAAAATGGCTTTCCCCTTTGGCTTTTTTCAATTTTTCAATGGTAGCTTTTCCAATTCCCCGGCGGGGTTTATTGATAATCCTCAAAAAGGAGTAGTCATCATTGGGGTTGGCAATCAACCGGAGATAACTTATCAAATCTTTTATCTCTTCCCTCTCATAAAATCTAACCCCCCCTACCAATTTGTAGGGGATATTGAGGGTGCGGAGTCCATCTTCCACCGCCCGGGAGAGGGCATTGATTCGATATAGCACAGCTATTTGGGAGGGGGAAACCCCCTTTTCCAACAATTTTTTTATCCTTCCCCCTATTTCCATCGCTTCCGCCTTCTCATTTGCCAACTCCAAAACCTCCACTTTCTTTCCATCTCCCCGTGTAGCTTTCAAAACCTTTTTGTATCGATGGCGATTGTAAGAGATAAGATTGTTGGCTGCGGTCAAAATAGGTTGCCGGGAGCGGTAATTCAACTCCAATTTTATTACTTTAGCCCCAAACATCTCTTCAAAATTGAGAATATTTTTGTGGTTTGCCCCCCGAAAGCCGTAAATTGCTTGGTCATCGTCTCCCACTACACAGATATTATTGTGGGTGGAGCAGAGTTTTTGGAGAAGAAGAAGTTGAATTTCATTGGTGTCTTGATATTCGTCAACCATAATGTATTGATATTTTTGGGAAATTTCCCGGGTTAAATCGGGATTCTCTTCCAAAATTTGATAGGTTAAAAGGAGGAGGTCATCAAAATCCACCAGATTTTGATCCCACAAATACTCTTGATATCTCTTGTAAACTTCTCCCAATTTTTTAATATAGGGACCTTCCATCTGGAGAACTTTTTCTGGAGAGAGGAAACTATTTTTAAATCTACTTATCTCTTTCTGCATTTGGGCAGGGGTAAATTGCTCCGACAACCCCTTTAAAATTTTCTTTTGGTCATCGGAATCGATAATTATAAAATCGTTTCGACGCCCCAACAAATGGATATATTGTTTCAAAAAGAGGAGTCCAAATTTGTGGAAAGTTACCAAAAGTGGGGGAGTATAGAGGGGGGTGCCTATCATTTCCAACGCCCGGTTTCTCATCTCTTTGGCGGCTTTATTGGTAAATGTGAGAGTTAAAGTAGATGCCGGGTCTATGCCAATTTTCAGAAGATAAGCCAATCGACTGGTAATTGTTTGGGTTTTTCCACTCCCCGCCCCCGCCAAAATAAGTAGAGCCCCATCGATATGGGTTACCGCCTCCCGTTGGGCTTCATTCAATTCCTCTAAAAACTGCATCAATCCCCACCTTTTTTTAATTATTTTATCACAATTT
>PUXY01000120.1 GCA_009659955.1 Campylobacterota bacterium
CGGTATCCTCAATCCGGACGACAAAGGGCTCCCCCTTCTGTTGGGCAACCACCCAATTTATCAATGCCACCCGCAAATTTCCCAAATGGAGGTCTCCGGTGGGAGATGGGGCAAACCTCAACATCTTACACCTTTTTTGGGGAAATTATAGCGACAATGGGAGATGGAGAAGGGGAAGGGAAGGGGAAAAATTATTTACACCGGTAAACTACCATTGTGTCGGCAAAAAATTTAATGGCTACACTATCGGGCATTGTAGAGTCGTAGCTCAATACACTTCCATCGGGGTTAATGTAGATGGAGATGCTCCCCTGTTGAAGACTGGGAAAATATTCCAACTCCTTTTTTCCAATTTTGACTACATACTCTCCCACTACCCTCTTTTCCCCGTGGAAAGTTATAGGTTTTAGAAAGCGTCCCACTTGAATATTGGTCAATTTCCCCAACTTCTTTTCAATGGAGGGGCTATCTTTGACCATTTGAAGTTTCCCACTGGGGGTTTTGACGATGAGGTAATTTACGCGACATTGGGAGTATTTCCCCACCTCCAGTCCCCAGAGGGAGGAGAGGAGGAGAGCCCCCACAACCAAAAGTTTGCGTCCCATTTGAACCCTTTTTAGCTACCTTTTTGGACAATTTGGATAATTGCTTCCACAATTTGTGGATTTTCCAAGGTGGAGGTATCCTGTTTAATCTCCTCCCCTTTGGCAATTGCCCGGAGAATCCGTCTCATTATTTTACCACTCCGGGTTTTGGGGAGACCGGGGACAAAGGCAAAATTGTCCACTTTGGCAATTGCCCCAATCTCTTTGGTGATAATTTGATTAATCTCCTGCACCAGTTCCATCTCTTCCCCAATGGTATCCTCCCCTTTGAGGACAATGTAGGCAAAGATTGACTCCCCTTTAATTTCGTCGGGGCGTCCCACAACTGCCACTTCCGCCACTGCCGGGTGTTTTTTAATTACCGCTTCTATTTCTGCAGTTCCCAACCGGTGCCCTGAAACATTAATTACATCGTCGACCCGGCCGGTAATCCAGATATACCCATCTTCGTCGTAAATTGCCCCATCTCCACTGAAGTAGACCGGTTTTCCGTCAATTTTTACCCGGGAAAAGTAGCTTTGGATAAACCGGTCTGGGTCTCCCCAAATAGTCCGAATCATAGAGGGCCAAGGTTTTTTAATTACCAAAAGCCCCTTTTCCCCTACGGGAGCTTTTTCTCCATTTTCATTGACAATTTCGGCAAAAATTCCGGGGAGGGGGAAGGTTGCACTTCCCGGCTTCACCGGGGTGGCGGCGGGGAGGGGGGAAATCATATGCCCCCCGGTTTCGGTCTGCCACCAAGTATCGACAATAGAGCATCGTCCCCGTCCCACTTTTTGGTAATACCATTTCCACGCCGGTGGGTCGATGGGCTCCCCAACGGTTCCCAAAATCCGGAGGGAGGAGAGGTCATATTTATCCGGTTCATCGGGCCCCAATTTGTGGAGGAGGCGAATGGCGGTGGGGGCGGTATAGAATTGATTAACCTGATACTCCTCCACCATTCTCCACCCCCGCCCCGGGTCGGGATAGGTTAAGACCCCTTCAAACATTAAAGTGGTTGCTCCACTTGCCAAAGGTCCATAGACAATATAGGTGTGTCCGGTGATCCAACCGATATCGGCGGTGCACCAAAAGGTATCATTGGGTTGGATATCAAACACCCACTCCATTGTAAGTTGGGCCCAGAGAATATAGCCCGCTTGGGAGTGTTGAACCCCTTTGGGTTTACCGGTGCTTCCAGAGGTGTAGAGGAGGAAGAGGGGGTCTTCACTATCCATAACTTCCGGTTGGGAGGTGTCGGGGTAGTTGGAGATTAGTTCATTGTAACTGATATCTCTCCCTTTAACCCAACAGATATCCTCCCCATTCCGCTCTACTACAACTACCTTTTCTACAATATCTACCCCCTTCAAAGCCTCATCTACCACCGGCTTCAACATATAGGGGCGACCTTTCCGATAGGCTCCGTCGGCGGTAATTACAATTTTGGCTTGGGCGTCCAGAATCCGGTCTTTCAACGCTTCGGCGGAAAAACCCCCAAATACTACGCTATGGACTGCCCCAATCCGGGCTACCGCCAACATTGCAAAAACCGCTTCCGGTATCATCGGCATATAAATTACAACCCTATCCCCCTTTTTCACCCCCAAATCTTTCAACATATTGGCAAATCGGCTCACCTCCCGATAGAGTTCCAGATAGGTAATTGCCCGTTTTTCGCCATTATCTCCTTCCCACAAAATGGCAACTTTATTCTTTTTATCTTTCAGATGGCGGTCGATACACTGGTAAGTAACATTGAGTTTCCCATTGACAAACCATTTGTAAAAGGGGGCGTTGCTTTTGTCTAAAGGGTAGTCGAAAAGTTGAAACCAGTCGATTTTTTCCCGGGCAAAAGCCTCCCAAGTCCCTTCATAATCCCGTTTAAATCGCTCCACCAATTCCCAATAATCTCCCATAGATTTAAATTTTGCATAGGGGAAAAGTTCCTTTTTGGGGTAAAAAATTTCACCCATAGAGCCTCCTTCAAGTAGATGAAATTTCACAGAGAAGTAATTCCACTTATTAATAATAATCAAAATTTAGATGAAAGGAGTTGAGATAGTTTATAATATTTTGAAAAAAGCGGTAAAAATGTTACAACGGCTCCCTAAAATTTCCCAACTTCCACCGGTGGAGAGATTTATTTTAATCGGAGTGGCATTAATCTGGGTAGGGGTGGAGTTGTGGAGTGGTATTACCGGCTCTATGCCCTTGAAAGAGTTGGAAATTATCGGACTTTGGTTTGCCCTCTTTTTTGGGTTTATTTTCTATGGACGGCACACCCTTCCCCTCCCCCGCCCTTTGATTTATGGATTAACCCTTTTGGCACTCCTTCCACTGGGCTATTTTTTCCTCCACCCAACTCCCCTTTTTCTCTCCCATTGGGAGATGGTAGGAAGTGGAATTGTTCTCCTTCTTCTCCTATTGGCAGGGGTTGCTACCCAAAATGGGCTCTTCTCTTTGATGGTGGGAATAGTGGCATTGGTTGCAATTTTTGGAGGTAAAATAGCAGACTTCTTTCCCCAATTGACTTTGGAGCAATTGACCCTCAATCTTTTTTACTCCAATGGGGGAGTTTGGGGCACCCCCCTTCAAGTGGCGGTAAAATATATTTTCCCCTTTCTGTTGATTGGGTATTTACTGGAAGAGTTGAAAGTGGGGGAGATTTTGATTTTACTTTTCTCCCGACTCTTCCGACGGAAAAGGGGCGGAGTCGCCAAAGCTTCAATTCTGACTACTATTTTAATGGGAAGTTTCTCCAGTAGCTCTACCGCCAACGCCCTAATTACAGGGGTTTTTACAATTCCGGCAATGGTAAAAAGTGGACTCACCCGGGAGGAGTCGGCTACCTTTGAGGCGGTCGCCTCCACCAATAGTCAACTTATCCCTCCCATTATGGGGGTCACCGCCTTTTTGATAGCGGAGGCTTTAAATTTAAACTATTTTCAAGTGGCATTAACTGCAACTATTCCCGCTTTAATGTTGATATTGGGGCTCTACTATCTGGTAGATATTGCCACTGCCCAATTGCCCCCTTGTCGCACCCGGCGACTTCCCCCAATCTCCCTCCTCCCAGTCAGAATGGCTCTCTTTTTCCTTTTCCTCCTCCTCTTTTTGGGGGCATTGATAACCCACCCTGTTCCAATGGAGGTTGTAGCTTCCATTACCACCCTCTTTTTAATCGGGGTAATTTTTCTGGTTTACACTCTCCAATACGGGGTTAAAATTGGAATCCCATTGGCTATTAAAAAAGTTGCCCACGGGATTGTGGAAGGGGTATTGGGGGGGAGTATTATTGTAATAATTACTGCAATGGCGGGAATAATTACCACTCTAATCACCCTTGTAGGCATTCCCGAACTCCTCTCTCTCCTTCTGCCCCATACCGATTTTGGATTTTGGGGATTTATGATAATTTTAGGGGGAATCGGAATTTTGGGGGTTATTACCGGAATAGGACTCCCTACCACCGCCACCTATCTGGTGTTGGCTTCCTTTATTATTCCTATTTTCCATACCTTAACTGCCCAAAATAATCTCTATATTCCCCTTTTGGCTCTCCACTTTTTTATCTTCTATTTTGGGATATTAGCCGATATTATCCCCCCCACCGGTATTACCCTCTATGCGGTCGCCTCCATTGCCCGGGTTTCTCCCTTGATAATCGGGTGGCGGGCTTTGAAATTGGAGTTGAGGACAATTGTGATACCTTTTCTTTTTCTCCTCAACCCCTACTTCCTTTTGATAAATCCATCGGCAGAGGAGTTCCAATTGGTGCACTCCCCTATTTTAATAGGTGCAATTCTCCTCTCCGCTATCGGAGGTATCTACTCCTTTATCCATTTAATCTATAATCGGGAAATTGGGTGGAGAAAAAGAGTTTTTTTGGGTGGAGCTCTCCTCCTCTTTTGGGGAATTCCTTCCCTCTCCTTTTTTCTCATTCCAAAGGAGTTACTCCAATTGATAGGGGGATTTGGAGGGACTGTCTATTGGATTGGGGGGAAAATGGTGGAAAAATTTCTCCTTCCCCGGGGGGAGAAGGTGGAGTCCCAGACCTCTACTTTTTCTGGGAAGAGGAGAAAAGTTGTTCACCCAACTGAAGAATGTCAAAAACAGAGGACTGCTTATCCTCCAATGCCATCTTGATGGCATCGTTGAGGGCACTTATCAAAAGCACTTGGAGACTCTCTTTATCGGAAAGGAGAGAGTCATCAATCTTAATATTGGTAACTTCCAATTTATTGTTGAGGGTTACCTCAACCAATCCCCCTCCGCTTTTGGCGGTATACTCTTTCCCTTCATTATTTTCCAACTGCTTTTTCAATTGCTCAAGCATATCTCCCAAATTGAGATTGAAGTTTTCAAACATTGGCTACTCCTTTTTTAAATTTTCCCCTGTTGCTACTACCCGATTCTTTTCATCAACCAGAATTACCCGGGGTTTGTAATTTTTTGCCTCTTCTATCTCCATCAACGCGTAGGCAATAATAATAATTTTATCCCCAATTGCCACCTTCCGGGCGGCAGCTCCATTGAGGCAAATCTCCCCACTTCCCGGCTCTCCGGTAATTACATAGGTGGAGAATCTCTCCCCATTATTGATATTGACAATATCCACCTTCTGCCCCTCCAGTAACCCCGCCTCCTCCATCAATTTTTGGTCAATGGTAATTGACCCCACATAGTGGAGGTTGGCATCGGTTACCGTTGCCCGGTGGATTTTGGAATAGAGCATCTCTATCACCATTTTCCCTTACTCCTTGACAGCCTTTTTCCCACTTGATTTTAGCAAATTTTCCCTCCCCTATACCATTTCCGATTTGGAAAAAGGGAGGGATTTGATAAAATTTGGCGTTTTGATAGAAAGAGAAGAGAGTTTTTTAAATAACCCCCCAAAAATGGAGATTTAGCAAAGGAGTTGATTTTATGAGCTACAAATTTGCGACAACTTTTGGAGCTTCCCGGGTAAAGAGTGGCACCCTCTACAATGAAGGGGTGGAGTTGGGAAAGTTTTTAGCCCATAAAGGGTATATCGTCAAGTGTGGGGGGTATGGGGGAATGATGGAGGCGGTGAGCCGAGGGGTTTATGAAGCGGGGGGAAGAGTAATAGGAATTGGAATTTTACCCTTTGAAGGTCGTCCGGAAAATCCATATTTGACAGAAAAAATTGTAGTGGGAGATATTTTTGAGCGTCTCCGACTATTGACTGCCGATAGCGAACTTTTTGTAGTTCAACGGGGAAGTATCGGAACCCTCAACGAGCTCTTTATGGTCTGGGTTCTCAAATACGCCCTCAACCGCCACGCCCGGATTTGTCTAATTGGGGAGGAGTATAACGCCCTGTTGGAGTGTCCCTTTATTCCCCCAGAGAGATTGGGAGAGATTGAAATTTTTGACACTTTGGAGGATTTTAAAAACTCCTTTACCCATCAAGAGTTGATTTAAGTCTCACCCCTTGGGAGTGTGAAAGGAAAAAGGAGGGAAAAACTCCAATCTCCTTCCCTTTTTAAACTCTTCCCTCTTTCCAAATATTTTGGAGTTAAAACCCTTTCCCCCTTCCCTCCACTTTTATGTGGGGGAGCAATAACTTAAAGACCACTTAAAAGATATTTAAAAATACCCTACAAATTTCCAAACTACTCCACCACCGCAATGCACTCAATTTCCACTTTTGCCCCTTTGGGAAGCTCCTTTACCGCCACGGTGCTCCGTGCCGGTTTATGGGGAAAATATTGGGCATAGACTTGGTTTACCTTTTGGAAATCTCCAATATCTGCCAAAAAGATGGTGGTTTTAACAACATTTTCCAATTTTGCCCCACCTTTCTCCAACACCTTTTGAAGGTTTTTGCAGACTTGGTGGGTTTGAGCCTCCACATCTCCATCTAAAAACTCCCCTTCCGGGGTTAATGCAATTTGCCCCGAAGTAAAGATAAAATTCCCAACCTTAATCCCTTGGGAGTAGGGTCCAATTGCAGAGGGGGCTTCCGGAGTCGCAATTTTTTCAATTTTTGCCATATTTTTCTCCTTTTCCGCAATTTTTTCTGAAATTGTAGCACTTTGAATTGGTAGGGAAGATAAGGAAAACCAATATCTCCATTTTTGAAATTGTAAATGGAAACCCCCTCCCCTTTTTCCTCCCCCCTTCTCAACTCCGTTGTGGAACTCACCTACTCTATTTTTTCAGATTTGAGCCGTTCATTTACAGAGGCGGTCTTTTTAAATTTCCACGATAAAATGATAAATCGAAGGGTCTGCCAAAGGAGACATCGCCTCTTGATAAGTTCAAATTTGGTTGGATACATTCCGAAATTCCAATCGGTATAAGCCCTCTCTTTCCACGGAATTTTAATTTTCGGTTTTTGATTAGCCATTTTTCTCCTTTAGACCTTCTCTATTTTGAAACTCTTTTTTTACTTTTCCCCCTTTTTCACCTTCCCCTTTTCCTCCCTCTTTCCCTTTTGCCGATAATTTTTTCCTTTTTTAGTCGGGAATCAACCACCACCCCGGTTTAGCTTTGGCTTTCCAGAGAAAAAGGTGGTGCATCAAATATTTAAACCAATGACCTGCAACCCCAACCTCTCCAATGGTGTAGTTGATATCCCGCCCAAAATCGGGATATTTTTGATAATCTGGCACAGTCGGATAAACCGACATACTCCCGGCAATTCCCCGGAAACCATAATCAATAGAAACCACACAAATGGAAGCAATTTCCGCCATCGAAACTTTATGGCGGAAGGAGGGTTTCCCCTTCAAAATCCAATCTACAATATTCATTGCGGTGCCGTGTCCCATTACTGCACTTGGCATTCCTGTCCGGGGAGGAGCAGGGGTCAAAGGACGCCCAGAGGGGGTCTGGAAAGGTTTGGAAATTGAGTGGGGGGGAGCAAAGGCTATCCCTATCGCAAAAATATTTGGATAGTCGGGGTGTTGGAGTTTTTTAGGCCAATCCTCTCCACTCCAAAGATGATAGGGTTTGGAGGCACTCTCATAATCGGCATCTACTATCATAAATTTGTTGGGTTTAAAAAGTTTGGGGGTAATATCCTCTCCATCGGGTCCCACCCCAGTTATTCCAACTCCGGTAAATTGGGGTATCAACATTGCAAAATCATACTCCATAACCTTCTCCTCCCCCCCGTAGGTTTCGTAATAAATTTTCCCCGGCTCTACTTTGTAAACACTACTTTGGGGGTGCCATCGGATTCCATATTCGTAAAAAAGGGCGGAGATAATATTTTTGGTATGGGCGACATATCCGGCATTTTTTACATAGGCTCCCCCCATTCCCAAATCTCCAATAAAAAATTCATTGGTGATATATCGGATATCCGCCAAATCCTCCAATCCCATTTTTTTAATTAGACTGGCAACATTGAGGGTATATTCCAATCCTGCACCTTGACAGGTGGCTCCCCCGTGTCCCAATCCAATTACAATCTTTTGCCGTTCCCCCCGTTTTAATCTTTCGATAACCTCTCTCAATTGGGCATAGGCGTGGGAGGCGTGATTGTAACTGCAGATAGAGACGCTATTTCCGGTTTCGGGACCCATTCCGGGGGTTGCTTCCCAATTGAGTTTGGGACCGGTGGCATTTACCAAAAAATCGTAATAGACCTTTTCCCTCTCCCCCTTCCGTTGGGGGGAGACATACTCAATTGTTACATAGGGCTTCCCTTCTCCCCTATCCCCTTCCGGGTGAATGGAAATTGCCCGGGCTTGTTTAAACTCAATCCCCATTTTTTCATACACCGGTGCCAAAGGAAAATAGACTTGTTCCGGCTTCATATATCCGGCTCCCACCCAAATATTGGAGGGAACCCATTGATAATTGGAATTGGGGGAGACAACTATTATTTCCCCCTCTTTTTTCAATTTCCTCTTTAAATTGAGGGCAGTGGTATGCCCCCCTATCCCCGCCCCCAAAACTACAACTTTAGCCATTGAAACCCTTTCATTGAGGTAAGGTAGTGCCCTATTATACCCCTTTGGAGATGAAAATCTCCAAATTGAAGGGAGGATAAAGAAAAATAATGGCTTAAATTTGGAATTTTTTATTGGATTTTATGCAGTTATTTTTTGGAGAGGTAAAATAAAAAAATCTGTTTCCATATCAACAAAAGGAGATAAAAATGGGAAAAAAAGCTCTTCTCCTCCCGTTGGGAGTAGCACTCCTTTGGGGAGTAAATCAAATAGAAAGCAATACCACTATCCACGGAAAAGTGGTGGTGGAGGGGGAAGGTAACCGGGTGCAAATTGGGGGAGTAAATCTTCCAAAGGAAACTCCTCCCACCGGGGGAAAAAATGTTGTAATTGTCAATGGCGATGTTAAAGTAGTGGGGAAAAGGAAAAAAATTGTTATCCCTTCCTCCACATACCACCGGAATTCTCCTCCACCCCCCTCTCCGGCTCCCTCTCTTCCCCCCGCTCCCAATCTTTCGAAACCCTCCCCCTCCAACCAATCTACTTCCCAATTTAAAAAAATGGAGAAAGAGATGGAAAAGGGGTTGGAAGAGTTGGAAAAAATGTTCAAATAGGGGTGAAATGGGTTAATACTTTCCCTTTTTGTAAATTTTGAAGGGGGGATTTCTCTCCCTCCACTTTATCCCTTTTTCCAAAATAATTCTCCCAATTTTTCCTCTCCCTCTCTTTGGGGAGATTTGCTCCCCTTTTTCAATTTTTTCAAATGGGTATCGGAAAGAGAAAATGGAGATAGACCAAGGGGCTTTTAAAATCCTCCACTTGAAGAAAATTTTTAGAAAAGAGGTAAGTTTTTAAAGGAAAGAAATAAAAAAAGGGGAAGGAAACCTCCCCAAGGACAAAATTAATCCATATCGTTGGGGTCCAGTGGGGGGCGGTTATCTTTGGGGGTAACAAGCCAGAAGTGGCGGACTTCACTCCGGAAGTTATCGAGGATAAATTTGGCTTTGGGGCTTCCAGTGGCGTTGTAATACTCTATCAGTCGCTTTTTCAGATAGATTTTAGGTTTTTCATTTTCATCGATATCTATCCGGCGAATTTCGATAAGTTCAGGGTTAATTTTGTCTACCAGTTCGTGGGATTTATCGTAAACAAAGGCAACCCCACCGGTCATACCGGCTCCAAAGTTGATCCCGGTCTTTCCGAGGATAATTACCTCTCCTCCGGTCATATATTCACAGGGGTGGTCTCCGGTTCCCTCCACAATGGCAATTGCTCCGGAGTTCCGGACTGCAAACCGCTCTCCCACCTCTCCGGCTACAAAAAGTTTCCCGCCGGTGGCTCCATAGAGGCAGGTGTTTCCGGCAACCGCCCCCGGTTTGGGAGGGGTAATAATAATTTTTCCTCCATTCATACCCTTTCCAACATAATCGTTGGCAACCCCATAGAGGCGGAGGGTAATTCCCTTTGCCAAAAAGACCCCAAAACTTTGTCCGGCAACCCCTTTAAATTTGAAGGTGATACTATCTTCGGGGAGTCCTTTATCTCCGTAATATTTGGCAATAATTCCACTGGTGAGGGCTCCAAAACTCCGGTTGAGGTTGGAGATGGTTGCCCGGATAACCGATTTGTGGTTGGGGTTTTTGATGGTCTGCATCGCCTCTTCCAAAAGGGTATGTTCAAACTCATTTTTATCAAAGGGTTCATTGGGGCGGGTTTTAATATTGGTGCCTTCAACCTGTTTAAAGAGGGGTGAAAAGTCGAATTTTTCTGCCAGTGGGAGGTCGGAGCGGACTTTTAAAAGGTCATTTCTTCCAATAATTTCATTGAGGGAGCGATAACCCATTTTTGCCAACCACTCCCGAACATCTTCCGCCAAAAGTCGGAAGTAGTTCATCACCCTCTCCACATCACCTTTAAATTTTGCCCGATATTTTTCATCTTGGGTGGTAATTCCCACTGGGCAGGTGTTGAGGTGGCAGACCCGGGCGAGTCGGCACCCCATTGCAATCATTGCGGAGGTTCCAAATCCATACTCCTCCGCCCCCAAAAGGGAGGCTACAATAATATCCCGTCCGATTTTCAACCCCCCATCGGTCTCCAGTCGGACAAACTCCCGGAGGTGATTCTCTTTCAAAGCGTTATGGCTTTCGATCAGTCCCAACTCCCACGGGTTTCCGGCGTGGCGGATAGAGGTAATTGGGGCTGCCCCGGTTCCCCCTTCCGCCCCACTGATAATAATTTTATCGGCATAAGCTTTGGCTACCCCGGTGGCAATGGTTCCTACCCCGGCGGTGGAGACCAGTTTGACGCTGATTGTAGCTTTGGGGTTAATCTGTTTCAGGTCAAAAATCAGTTGAGCCAAATCCTCAATTGAATAGATATCGTGGTGGGGTGGAGGAGAAATTAGAGTTTTTCCGGGGGTGGTGTGCCGGAGTTTGGCAATGTAGGTTGTTACTTTAAAGCCCGGCAGTTGTCCCCCTTCCCCCGGTTTTGCCCCTTGGGCAATTTTAATCTGAATCTCTTCGGCGTTGATGAGATATTCTGGGGTAACCCCGAATCGTCCGGAGGCAACTTGTCTAATTTTGGATTGTCTAATAGTCCGGTTCCGGGCAGGGTCTTCTCCCCCCTCTCCGGAGTTGGATTTTGCCCCCAATCGGTTCAACGCCTCCGCCAAAACTTGATGAGCTTCGGGGGAGAGGGCTCCAATACTCATCGCCGCCCCCTCAAACCGCTTTAAAATCTCTCCAATAGGTTCAACCTCATCTATCGGAATCGGGTTCCGGTCAGATTTGACCTCCAAAAAGTCGCGGATATAGGTGGGTCGGCGATTTTCAACAATCTCTTTAAATTTGTTGTAATCCTCTTTGCTTCCAGTTTGGGTCGCTTTTATCAGACTCCGGGTAACGGCGGGGGAAATTTCGTGATACTCCTCCCCTTTCCGATACCGGATAACCCCACCCCACGGCAGGTCGTCGGTTTCAAACGCCAACTGGTGTCGCCGGCGGATTCTCTCTTCAATATCTTTATACCCCAGCCCCTCCAGTAGCACTTTGGAGCCGATAAAGCAGTTGTCTGTTATCTCCCGGGAAAGTCCGATAATATCAAAGAGGGCGGAGTTCCGGTAACTGGCGATGGTGGAAATCCCCATTTTGGACATAATTTTCAAAATCCCCTTATTGAGGGCAGAGTGGATATTGAAGAGGGCTTCTTCCACATCTAACCCCTCCTTCTCCGCCAATTGGGCTCCGGTTTTAAAGAGGAGATAGGGGTAAATTGCAGTCGCTCCATAGCCGATTAGGACTGCCGAATCGTGGGGGGTAATTACTTCGGAGGTAATTGCCACAATGGAAGTCAAATGGCGGAGTTTGGCGTCCAAAAGTTTTTTGTGGAGGCGACCAACCACCATTGCCATTGGAATAGCGATTCTCTCTTTTCCAATATTCCGGTCGTCAAGGAAAATTATTCTGACCCCATTCCGGACATCTTCCACAATTTTATCGGTCAACTTTTCCAGAGCCTCCTCCAGAGAGCAGGAGAGGGGGAAGGTGGTATCATAGGTTTGGTTTTGATAATCGGACTCAAATCGGGGAGAATCTTTATCCCCAAAGCTTTTCAAAACCTCCAGTTTGGAGTAGGTCAAAATTGGAGAGGTGGTTTTGAGCCGTTTGGCGTGGGTTGGCTCTTCGTCCAAAATATTGTGAATCTCTCCAAAACCGGTATTGAGGGACATTACCACCTTTTCCCGGAGGGGGTCGATGGGAGGATTGGTAACTTGGGCAAATTTTTGCCGGAAAAAGTCGTTGAAACTCCGGAAAGGGTAATCACTGAACGCCACCAACGGGGTATCGTCCCCCATACTTCCGGTGGGCTCTTTTCCGTCGGTAATCATCGGCTTAATAATTAGATTGAGCACCTCTTTGGTAATTCCGGCATCGGCTTGCCGATGGGTCAAATTGTCCAATTCTACGACGGTTTCTCCCCCATAGGGATTCTCCAGATACTCTTGGAGATAAATCATATTTTCATTTAGCCATTTGGTATAAGGGTTGGACTTTTTCAGATAGTCGTCAATATCTTCATTTTTGAGAACCACCCCAAATTTCATATCTACCCCAATCATCTGCCCAGATTGGAGTTTCCCCCGCTCCAATACTTTTTCATCGGGGAGTTCCAGAACCCCATATTCGGAGGCGATAACTATTTCGTCATCGGTGGTAATTACATATTTTGCCGGGCGGAGTCCATTCCTGTCTAAAACCACCGCAATAAATCGCCCATCGGTTACACTGACCGCTGCGGGTCCGTCCCACGCCTCAAATCGGGTGGAGAAGTATTCATAGAAAGAACGGAGTTCACTATCCAGATAGGGGGCATTTTGCCACGGCATCGGAATCAACGCCCGGATAGCTTTGAAAAAGTCCATTCCGTTCATAATTAAAAATTCCATCATTTTATCCAGAGAGGAGGAGTCGCTCTCATTGAAATCTACCACCGGCAAAATACTCTCCAACTCCTCTTTGGTAAAGATTTTGGAAGTTATGGACTCACTCTTGATAAGGGAGTTAATCCGATTGGCTTGGATAGAGTTTATCTCCCCATTGTGGGCAATAAATCGGAAAGGTTGGGCAAGTCTCCATTGGGGAAGGGTGTTGGTGGAAAATCGTTGATGGAAAAGGGCAAAACTAATTTCAAAATCGGCATCTGCCAAATCGGGATAAAACTCTTGGATATGGTTGGGCATCAAAAGCCCTTTGTAGGCTATCTTTTTGCTACTGAAAGTGGGAATATAGAAATCGGGGTCTTCAATAAATTTCTCCAATTTCCGCCGGGTCAAATAGAGTAACTCTTCAAATCGGCGGATCGCCACAATCGACCGGGGGACAATAAAGATGTGGTAAATTTTTGGAAGGGTTTGGAGGGCAAATTCCCCCAGTGCGTCGGTGTTTATGGGGACTTCCCGCCAGAGTAACACTTCCAAATCGTTATCCCGGCAAAACTCCTCTACAATTGTCTTCTGGTGTTCATTCTTCATAAAAATAACCCCTACCGCAAACTGCTCCGGTAGGTCAATTCCGTAATGTTTGGCAACTTTCCGGAAAAACTTTTTGGGAAGGGAGAAGAGGAGTCCACTTCCGTCTCCACTTTTTCCATCGGCGGCAATTGCCCCCCGATGCATCATTCTCTCCAAAGCTTTCAACGCTTTCCCTACCAATTGATGGGAGGGTTGTCCTTTAATATTGGCTATTACCCCAAATCCGCAGTTATCTTTAAATTCCGGTGCAAACCCCATTGGACTTCCTTTCTAAAATAGTTGTCAATTTCAACAAAATAATTGGGTGGAGATAGTTCCGCCTATTATAGCAAAAGGGGGCGGTAATTGCCGGAAAAGTTATCAAGTAATTTTGAAGGGTAAAGAAAGTGGGAAAGTTTGAAAAAAAGGGAAAAAAGGGGGAAAAGGGGGAGAAATTACCAGTTGAGCCGTTTAAACTCTTGTTGGGTTCCAGTGGCGTTTTTCTCACCCATTTGAACGGTATTATTTCCTTCTCCCAACCCTTTTCCTTGGAGGGTAGAGTTGGAAACTCCGCCCCACCCGGCACTATTATCCAAAAATTCCACAATTACACAGGGGTGGGTTAAGCAATCATAATTATTTCCGGCGGAAGTTATTGGATCCAGATAATCTTTGGCTTTGGGGTTATACCAGAGCCAAGGATCGATAGCCAAATGGACTTTATAGCTATAGGGGAGTTTATGGGTGGTGGAGAGTTGAATATTGGAAACTCCCCCTGCCAATGTATTTTCGGTTATATGGACATCTCCCACCAAAGATTTAGCCAGATTGAAGTGTCCCATTGTTGCAGAGCTATGGTCGGAGTTGGTAACCCATTTTCCACCATTGTAGTATTGATAAA
>PUXY01000121.1 GCA_009659955.1 Campylobacterota bacterium
TACAACCGCTCATATTCAACGCCAATAGAAAAGAGAAACCCATCAAAAAGGATTTCCCTATCAGGTGCCGTCCCATTTTTGGCTCCTTAATTGGGAAAGGAAAATATCCAACTGCAGAGGTGAAAGGAAATAATGTTAGAAAGATTGTAAAGGGAGACTTTTAATTAATCTTTAAAAACTGATTGTTAGATGAATCAACTGGTTAGCCTCAAAAAGATTTTTTAACAGAAAGTAAATTCTTGCTTACTTTTAAAAAAGTGAACCCTCCTCTACTCCAGACCTCTACTCCAAAGTTTCAAAATCGGGTTTGTATCGACTCCGGATAACTTTCCGGGCTTTCCGCATAGCCGAAGAGGTGCCCACTGCAAAGAGGATATCCCCTTCATCTATCCGGGTTTCCCCGGTGGGGGAGGGGATAAACTGGTTCCGCCGTTGAATTCCGATAATATTGACTTTAAACCGACTCCTCAACTGGGCTTCCCGGAGCCGTCGCCCCTTGAGCCACGAAATATTGGAAACTTTAATCTCTTCAATATCCAATGGGGTTTTGGTGGAGTAGACAAATTTTTCCAGAATATTGTCCACCTCCGGGTCTACAATCAGGGCGGTTAACCTTTGGGCGGTCAATTTGGTGGGGGTTAATACCGCATTTGCCCCCAATTTTTTCAATTTCTCCCCCTCCTCTTTACTCCCACCAATTGAAAAGATGTAGTAGGGGTGTCGCTCCAACTCCTTTTCATAGAGACGCACCGAGGCAATAATTGCAATATTCTCCGCCACATTGGGGGAGAGGGTAATAACCCCTTTGGCACTGCTCAAATGGGTCTTTTTTAAAACATCTTCATTGTGGGGGTCATCTTTGATAAAAAAGGGGTAGCGGTATTGTCGGGCAATCTCTTCATTTAACTCTTTATCAACCACCACAAAGGGAATATGGGCTCTTCTCAACTCTTGGGAGAGGGCTATTGTAAAATCGTTGTGGTAAAAAATTACAATATGGTAATTGAGCCGGGCTATCCGGTAAACCATTCTATTCTCCTTTATCAATTCCAGTAACCGCCCTTTGGTAATTACATCTACAATTAACCCCGCAGCGTAGGAAAAGACGATAAAACCGGCAATAATCAGAAAAATTGTAAAAATCCGCCCCGCTTGGGAGATGGGGGCAATCTCCCCAAATCCCACGGTGGTAAAGGTAATTCCAGTTTGATAGATGGCATCTGAAAGGGAAAAATGGTCAATAATAATATACCCCAAAGTTCCGAAAAGCATAATTAGAGTAGTTAAGATTATCGGAACCCGGAAGGGCTTCAACTCCCTCCAAATCTCTTTGGAGTAATTTATTTCGGGACGGCTATTCCGCCGGAGTTTAAGACCTTTAAAGAGGGTTCGTCTTATTCTCAGGAGAAAATAGTGCCACCTTTTTCCTACTTCTTTCAATGAGTTTAATGGGGAATTTTTCTTTTTATTCCGGGGCATACCCCCCCCTTATTGGGGGAAAATAGGGGGTTAAACCGACTTCTTGAGAGATTTGAGACAACTGGTGCAGATTTTAACCCGTCTAAATTGACCCTCAATCTCAATCCGGGCAGTTTGGATATTTGGGCGGAATTTATGTCGGGTTTTCCGGTTGGAGTGGCTCACCCGGTTTCCAAACTGGGGTCCCTTTCCACAAATTTCACATTTTGCCATTTGGAATTCCTTTTTAATCCAAAATTCCTCCCCTTGCCCTTCCACTTGGGGACGCCATTATATCAAACTGGGCGGGGGATTTGAGCTATAATTATACCCAAATTCTTGAAAAAAGGAGCTATTTTTCCGATGATAGATTTAAAATTACTGGAGAGAAAGTTTGAAGAGATAGCTCAAAAACTTAAAAATAGAGGGGTGGAAATCTCCCTTTTGGATCAATTGAAAAAACTTTTTGAAGAGAGAAAGGGGATTATCGGGGAGGTGGAGGAGCTTAAACACCGGCGGAATAGCCTCTCCCGACAAATTGGGGAGCTCTACAAAAAAGGGGAGCGGGAGAAGGGGGAGGAGTTGAGGAAAGAGGTTGGGGAGATTAAAGAAAAAATTGCCCAACTGGAGAGCCGATTGGAGGAGATTGGGGAGGAGTTGACCCAAAAAGCCCTCCAAACCCCCAATATCCCCGATGATGAAGTGCCGATAGGGGCAGATGAGACCGAAAATAGGGTAATAGAGGAGTGGGGCACCCCCCGGCAATTTGAGTTTGAGCCCCAACCCCACGACCAATTGGGAAAAAAATTGGGGTGGTTGGACTTTGAACGGGGGGTAAAAATTGCCAAATCCCGATTTGTAGTAATGTGGGATAAAGGTGCCCAACTGGAGAGGGCTCTAATTAACTTTTTTCTGGAACACAATCGAACTTATGGTTACCGGGAGGTGGCAGTCCCTTTTCTGGTAAACCGGGAGAGTTTAATTGCCACCGGGCAACTCCCCAAATTTGAAGAGGAACTATTTTATATAGAGCGGGATAATCTCTATCTAATTCCCACCGGGGAAGTTCCACTGGTCAACCTCTTCCGCGATGAAATTTTGGAACTGGAAGAGCCGATAAAATTGACCACCTACACCCCCTGCTTCCGCCGGGAGGCGGGGAGCTACGGACGGGACACCCGGGGGATAATCCGCCAACACCAGTTTGACAAAGTGGAACTGGTGGCAATTACCCGCCCAGAAGAGAGTGACCAAATATGGGAGGAGATGGTGGAGGTTGCCTCCAAACTTTTGGAAAAATTGGAACTCCCATACCGGAAAGTTATGCTCTGCACCGGAGATTTGGGCTTTTCCGCCTCCAAAACCATCGATTTGGAAGTCTGGTTCCCCTCCCAAAACCGCTATCGGGAGATTAGCTCCATCTCCAACACCCGGGATTTCCAAGCCCGCCGGGCAAAAATCCGCTACCGGGACGGCAAAAAAAATCGGTTGGTGCACACCCTCAACGGAAGTAGTTTGGCAGTGGGACGCACCCTCGCCGCTATTTTGGAAAATTACCAAAACCCCGATGG
>PUXY01000122.1 GCA_009659955.1 Campylobacterota bacterium
AGAGAGCCTGATTGAAAAAACCGGGGCAAAACTCCGGAAAATGATGCCGTGGATTACCCAAAATCGAATTGTGGACAAAGAGAAAAATTAATCTCCCCTTTTTTTCTCACCTTTCAATTTTTTCTTTTCTCCCCCTTTTCCTACAACTTTCCCCGGAGAGAAAGTGGAAAATAAAAGAATCGAGAGCCCCTTTGGAAAAAATAGGGTAAAATTTTCCAAATCTTTCCTATAAATTTTCCAAAAAGGTGGAGAAATGGAAAATTACAATCCCCAAGAGTTTGAAGAGAAGAGTTATCAAATTTGGGAGAAAAACGGCTATTTTGAGGTTGATTACAATCGGGAAAAAAATTTCTGTATTATGATGCCTCCCCCCAATGTAACCGGGCGACTCCATATAGGACACGCCCTCACCTTTACCCTTCAAGATATTATCGTCCGATATAAAAGAATGGACGGCTATGCCACCCTCTGGCAACCGGGAACCGACCACGCCGGAATTGCTACCCAAAATGTGGTGGAAAAACGGCTTTTGGCGGAGGGGATTCACAAAGAGGAGTTGGGAAGGGAGGAGTTTTTAAAACGGGTTTGGGAGTGGAAAGAGAAGACCGGAGGGGAAATTACCCACCAACTTCGAAAATTGGGAGCCAGTCCCGCGTGGAGCCGGGAGCGGTTTACAATGGACCCGGGACTCCAACGGGCGGTGCGGGTTGCTTTTAAAAAGCTTTACGATGAAGGGTATATTGTCCGGGGAAAATATCTGGTCAACTGGTGTCCAAAAGATGGAGCTTTGAGCGATATTGAAGTGGAATATCAAGAAAAAGAGGGAGAGTTGGTCTATATCCGCTACCCTCTGACCGACGGCTCTGGGGAGATAGTGGTAGCTACCACCCGTCCCGAAACCTATTTTGGGGATACGGCGGTAATGGTGCACCCGGAAGACCCCCGGTATAAAGATTTGATAGGAAAAAAAGTCCGCCTCCCTCTTATTAATCGGGAAATTCCAATTATTGCCGATGCCCATGTGGATATGGAGTTTGGAACCGGGGCGGTAAAAGTTACCCCTGCCCACGACCCCAACGATTATGAAGTGGGACTCCGCCACAATCTCCCAATGATTTCAGTTTTCAATGAAAAGGGGATTTTAAACCACTATGCCGGCGAGTTTGAGGGGTTAGATCGGTTGGAAGCCCGCCCCAAAATTGTAGCCCGACTGGAAGAAGAGGGATTTGTGGTCAAAAGGGAGCCCTACACCCATCAAGTGGGACACTGCTATCGGTGTGGAAGTGTAATTGAGCCCTACCTCTCCACCCAATGGTTTTTGAAAAAAGAGGTTGCCAAAGAGGCGATTGAGAAAGCAAATCGGGGGGAAGTAAAATTCCACCCACCCCAATGGAAAAACAACTTTGATGCTTGGATGCGGGAACTCCGGGATTGGTGCATCTCCCGGCAACTCTGGTGGGGGCACCGGATTCCGGTCTACTACTGCGACCAGTGTGGGCATCAATGGGCAAGTGTGGAAGAGCCCACCGCCTGCCCCAAATGTGGGAGTCAAAAATTCCATCAAGACCCCGATGTATTGGATACTTGGTTTAGCTCCGCCCTCTGGCCCTTTTCCACTTTGGGGTGGGAAAATGGAGAGTGGGGGAAAGGCACCAAATGGCAAGAGGGGGATTTGGAGCGATTCTACCCCAATAACCTGTTGATTACCGGTTTTGATATTCTCTTTTTCTGGGTTGCCCGAATGATGATGATGGGAGTCCACTTTTTGAAAGAGGTTCCCTTTAGAGATGTCTATCTCCACGCACTGGTGAGAGATGCCGATGGGCGGAAAATGAGTAAATCTCTGGGGAATGTTATCGATCCTTTGAAGATGGTGGAAAACTACTCCGCCGATGCCCTCCGGTTTACTCTGGCAGTTTTGGCAGTCCAAGGACGGGATATCCGCCTCTCCACCGAAAAAATTATCGAAAGCCGGAATTTTGTCAATAAACTCTACAACGCCGGACGCTATTTGAAACTCCATCAAGAGACTTTCCCGGAACTGGAGGAGATAGAGATAAAAACCCCCGTTGGGAAATGGCTCCTTTCCAAATTTAACGACGCTACCCGGAAAGTGAGAGAGGAGTTGGACTCCTATCGATTCAACGATGGGGCAATGACCCTCTACCGCTACCTTTGGGGAGAATTCTGCGACTGGGGGATAGAGTTGAGTAAAGTTACCCCCGAAGCTATCCCCGAACTGGGGGCGATTTTCAAAGAGAGCTTGAAACTCCTCCACCCCTTTATGCCTTTTATTACCGAATTCCTCTACCAAGAGTTGAGTGGAACTTCCATTGAAGAAAACTCCATTATGCTCAAACAATACCCCGCCCCCCGCCCGGTGGAAACCCCGGAAAATTTCGATTTGATAATCGAGGCTATTGTAGGATTCCGGCGGATTCGGGCTTTGACCGGGGAAAAGAGATTGAAAAAGGGGTATGTGTTGGCTCAATTGCCGGAGATGGCTAAAGAGTATATCCGGCGATTGGCAAAGGTGGAAGAGGTGGAATTTGTCGATAAACCTATCCCCAACGCCATCAGGGATATTGGGGAGAATCTGGAAACAATGGTAAGTAAAGATGAGGTCGATATTACCCCAATTTTGAATCGGCTAAAAAAACAGAAAGAAAAGAGAGAAAGAGAGATTGCCATTCTCCAGAAAAAATTGGAAAACCGGAATTTTGTGGAAAAAGCTCCCCAAAAGGTGGTGGAAAAAGTTAAAGCCGATTACCAAAAAGCCAAAGAGAAACTCCAAAAAATCACCGACGAACTCCAAAAACTGGAGGGGTAATTTTTTAATTTGAGGGAGTTTCTCCTTTTTTCTCTTCTCCTTCTCCCCTTTTCTGCCCTTTGGAAATAGTCTGAATTCTCAAAAATCTTCTCCCATTGGAGAAATAATCTGAATCTTTCCTGAACCTTTCCTCTTTTCTATCTTTTCTATCGGACTTCTCTATTGGAAAAAGTGAAATTATTGGGTTGACTCTCTTTT
>PUXY01000123.1 GCA_009659955.1 Campylobacterota bacterium
ATGTGGTAGGTGGAAAATTGAACCCCCACTTTTTCTGTAAACCCATTTTAAAAACCCCCAAAGATAGAGAAGCCCTCCAAAAGGTTGTGAAAAGTGGACACCCTAAAGTTATGTTTGGAAGTGATTCTGCACCCCACCCCTTGGGAGGGAAATTGAGGGGGTCTGCCGGGGTCTTTTCCGCACCGGTAATTTTGCCCCTTTTAACTCTCTTTTTTAGAGGAGATGTGGCAACCTTCCAAAAGTTTGTCTCCTCCAATGCCCGGGAGAATTTCCAATTGGATCTTCCAGATAAAAAAGTGAAAATTGTAGAAGAAAAGTGGGAAGTTCCTCTAATTGTAGGAGAGGTTATCCCCCTTTTGGCGGGAAAAACTTTACCTTTTAAAGTGGAGGGAATTTAGCCCCCTCCCTTTTTCCTTCTTTAGAATTAGAAATAGGCTCTTATCCCTACCCCCAAATAGTGGTTACTGGTAGTGCTGGGAGGTTCATAAAGTTGGACACTTTTTCCATTGACCGTAGCTGTAATTACGCGGGAGCCCCCAACATCCCAATATTGATACCGATAAAAGAGATAGAGATAGAGGTTTTGACTTAAATTGAAGCTAAAAGGGAGCTCAACCCGATACCCGTTTACATTTCCCAAATCGAAAGTGATAGTTGTGTCCATATAAGCTTTCATTTGGGAGGAGAGGGAGTATTGGTAACTAATTTCCGGGTCAAACTCCCCTTTATTTCCCAATGGGATATTCAATTTGTATCCCATTTGGAGATAACTCCAAGAGTAAACCTCATCATAATCCCCTATATAATTGCTTTTTCCCCTATTCCAAACCCGATATCCTATTCCCAAAAGAATTCCATTTTGGAGTTTAACTCCCCCCTCTATATTGAAAATCCAAGTGCCGGTTTGATCATTTTCCAACGGCTCTCCACTCCAAGTAGCCCCTACATAATGGCTATCCCCGTAGGCATACTCCAATTTTCCATAAACTAAATTGTTCCATAATCCCCGAACTCCAAACCCCTTTAAATCTCCCCAGTCGCTATAATCCCTATCCAAAACATTGGAGCCTTGATACTCCCTATAATCCTCTTTTACCAATAGGAAATAGAAGTCGGTTTTCCATTGGGGAGCGGTTGAGTATCGGGAAAGGGAGGGATAGTATCTTTTCTGAATTACCCGTTTCTGAACTACCGGTTTCCGGAGGTGGGAAGGGGAGTATACACCTACAACCTCCGCCCCAATCAACGGAAGAGAGACCAAAAAGAGAGGAAAGAGAGCTTTTTTTACCATTTCTCTACCTTTGGGTTTTTATAGGGTATTATATACTTTTGGGTTGAATTCTCTTTAAAAATCAAAGGAAAAAAATTTTCCATTGATAATTTTGCTATAATTTGAACCCCTTTGGGGAAAGTTCGAAGAAAAGGTTTTCTATGGAGGAAAAGAGAGAAAAAAAGGGACAAAACTCCCACCAAGAGACCCAATTTGTAAAAATTTTTGATACCACTTTGAGAGATGGAGAGCAGAGCCCCGGGGCATCGATGACCACCGCCGAAAAGGTAAGGGTTGCCAAACAATTGGAAAAACTCCGGGTCGATATTATCGAAGCGGGATTTGCTGCCGCCAGTCCCGGGGATTTTGAAGCAATTTACAATATTGCCAAAGAGGTTACCGACTCCACAATCTGCTCCCTCGCCCGGGCGGTGGAGAGGGATATTGCCCAAGCGGGAAAGGCGATTGAACCGGCAAAAAAGAGACGGATCCATACTTTTATTGCCACCAGTCCAATCCATATGGAGTATAAACTCCGAATGAAACCCGATGAGGTGATAAAAAGGGCGGTAGAAGCGGTAAAATATGCCCGAACCTTTGTAGACGATGTGGAATTCAGTTGCGAAGATGCGGGACGGAGTGAAATGGAGTTTCTCAAAGAGATAATCGACGCCACCATCGAAGCGGGGGCTACCACCATCAATATCCCAGACACCGTGGGGTATCGATTCCCCAATGAAATGGGAGAGATGATAAAAGAGTTGGTAACCTATTTTGATGGAAGGGGAGTTACCTTTTCAGTCCACTGCCACAACGATTTGGGACTTGCCACCGCCAACTCCCTCTTTGCGGTGCTCAATGGAGCCCGACAGGTGGAGTGCACAATCAACGGATTGGGAGAGAGGGCAGGAAACGCCTCTCTGGAGGAGGTGGTGATGGCTATGAAGGTCCGGAGAGACCTTTTCAAAGGGTTGGATACCCGAATCAATACCCGGGAGATTTACCCCACCAGTCGATTGGTAGCCGATATTACCGGAATTAAACCCCAACCCAACAAAGCTATTGTGGGGAAAAATGCCTTTGCCCACGAAAGTGGAATTCATCAAGATGGGGTTCTCAAATATAAAGAGACCTATGAAATTATGCGGGCGGAAGATATTGGACTGGATATTAAAGATACCATCGTTTTGGGGAAACACTCCGGACGCCACGCCCTCCGGAAAAAATTGGAGCAGTTGGGCTTCAGTTGTAATGATGAAGAGTTGGAGAAGATTTTTACCCGCTTTAAAAAGTTGGCAGACCGGAAAAAAGAGATTTACGACGAAGATTTAATTGCTCTGGTCAATGAAATGCGGAACACTACCCCTATAGTCTATAAACTTCTCTCCCTCCAGTTGACCGATTGTAGCAATGGGGTTCCCTCCGCCTATGCCAAAATTGAATTCAATGGGGAAGTAAAAGAGGAGGTGGCAATTGGGAAAGGGATTATCGACGCCGTATTCAAAGTAATAGACCGGATTACCGGACTCAAAGGGATTTTGAAGGATTATAGGGTAGAGGCGGTAACCCAAGGAAAGGACGCACTGGCGAAAGTGATGGTAAAAGTGGAGTTTGACCAAGAGAAACCGCCGGTTCTGGGACACGGAGTAGATATAGATACAATGAAAGCCAGTGCCGAAGCCTACCTCAACGCCCTCAATAACTACCTCCATATGAAAGACCTCCTCCCCACCCTCCAAACTTCCACCCG
>PUXY01000124.1 GCA_009659955.1 Campylobacterota bacterium
ATAATATCCCCATCTTCCAAAAGTCCGATAACTCCCCCTTCTCCCGCCTCTGGGGAGATGTGTCCCACACTCAACCCCCGGGTGGCTCCGCTAAACCGCCCATCGGTAATTAGGGCGACTTTATCCCCCAATCCCATACCCATTATTAGACTGGTTGGGGCAAGCATCTCCTGCATTCCGGGACCCCCTTTGGGTCCCTCATACCGGATAACCACCACATCACCCTCCTTCACTTTTCCGGAGGTGATACCTTCAATTGCCTCCTGTTGGGAGTTGAAACAGACCGCTTTTCCGGTAAATTTCCGCTCTCCCACAATTCCGGCGGTTTTAATCACACACCCCTCTTCTGCCAAATTCCCATAGAGGATAGCCAATCCCCCAACTTCAGAATAGGGGTTATCCACCGGTCTAATTACGGAGTAGTCGGTAACTTGAGCATCTTTGAGCCGGTCGGCAACGGTTCCCCCTTCAATGACCGGATTGTCGGTGTAGAGAATAGTATCACTCCGGCGACTAATCTCCTTCATTACCGCACTGATACCCCCCGCCCGATTGATATCCTCCATATGGATAGTTTGGAGAGAGGGAGAAATTTTTGCAATATGGGCGGTATGGCGGGCAATTTCATTGAGCTCCTTCAAATCGAAATCGACCTCCGCCTCCCGGGCAATTGCCATCATATGGAGAACGGTGTTGGTGCTCCCTCCCATTGCCATATCCACCACAAAGGCGTTGTGGATAGCTTTCCGATTGATAATATTCCGGATTCTGTATTTTTCGGTCAATTGTTCACTTTTGGCTATTTCACAAATCCGCCGGGCTGCCTTCCGGAGGAGTTCCTCCCGTTCCGGGGTTAAAGCCAAAATGGTTCCATTTCCTTTCAGGGCAATACCCATCGCCTCTATTAAAGTATTCATACTATTGGCGGTAAACATTCCGCTACAACTTCCTCCGCCGGGACACGCCAAACACTCCAATTGGTAGAGTTGCTTTTCGTCAATCTCCCCCTTTTCAAACTTTCCGACCCCCTCAAAAACGGTTGCCAAATCGATGGGGGTTCCGTCGGGGAGATGTCCCGCCCTCATAGGACCACCGGTTACGAAAATAGTTGGCACATTTACCCGGAGGGCTCCCATTACCATACCGGGGGTGATTTTGTCGCAGTTGGGGATACAGATAAGGGCGTCCAGTTTGTGGGCATTCATCATAGTTTCCACACTATTGGCAATCAACTCCCGACTGGGGAGGGAGTAGAGCATTCCATCGTGTCCCATTGCAATTCCATCATCTACCCCAATGGTATTGAACTCAAAGGGGACACACCCACACTTTCTAATTTCGTCCTTGACAATTTCCCCATACTTTTTTAGGAAAAAGTGTCCCGGCACAATATCGGTATAGGAGTTGGCAACCCCAATAAAAGGTTTATCGAAATCTTCATCTTTCAACCCCACCGCCCGGAAAAGGCTTCGATGGGGTGCCCGATGCCACCCTTTTTTTACCTCATCACTCCGCATAATTCCTCCTTTGAAGAAGATATTTTCCGCCCCTTTTGGGGTGGTCTAATTTTCCGCCAATTGTATCACAGGGAATTGAGGCGGTCAAAAAGGGAGATTTAATCCTATTGGAAGATAAAAGGTTCCTTTTTTTTGTTATATTTAGTGGCAAAAGAAAGTAAAAGGTCACTTGATGAAAGTGAAAGTGATTTTAATGGGACCCGCTGGAGGAGGAGAAGAGCGGGAAATTGAAGCTCAAAATCTCCATCAAGTAAAAGAGATTCTCAATCGGGACTCCAATTTGAAAGAGTGGTTGAAGGTGAGTGGAGTTGCCATCAATGGAAAATTGGTTACCGACCTTGACCACCCTTTGAAAGAGGGGGATAAAATTGTAATTCTCCCTCCGGTGTGTGGAGGGTAAAAGATGAATATAGAGCTTTACAATGGGGGAGTGCCGGTAATGGAGATTGTAGAGAGATGGCACTCTCTGGAGAAAGGGAATGGGTGGGGAGCATTTATTCCATTTATTGGGATTGTCCGTCCCGATGGGGGAATTGTAGGTCTCTACTTTGAACTTTATGCTCCCCTTCTTTTGGAATGGTTTAAAAAATGGGAAAATCTGCCCGATGGGAAAATCTATATGGCTCACTCCTTTGGGGAGGTAAAAGTAACTGAAACCTCATTTTTGGCGGGAATTTTTACCCCCCATCGTCAAGAAGGATTCAAATATTTGGTGGAATTTGTAGAAGATTTTAAAGCCAATGCCCCCATTTGGAAATATGATATCCTCTCTGGAGGAGAAAAGATATTTAGGGAAGAGAGGAGTAAAAAACTACCCAATGCCGGACTTTTGGGAAAGGAGTAGTTGAAAATGGTTTTGAGAAAACGGGAAGAGTTGGAAGAGATTCGGAAAAGTTTTCTGGAGAGATATTCCAAAAAACGGACTGAACTTAAATATAAAAATCCCTACCAACTTTTGGTGGCAATTATCCTCTCTGCCCAATGCACAGATAAAAGGGTAAATCAAATTACCCCCAATTTTTTTAAAAAATTTCCTACGATTTACGATTTGGCAAAAGCCTCTTTTGAGGAGGTAAAGGAGGCAATTGCCTCCTGCTCCTACCCCAACAATAAAGCCAAAAATTTAATAGGAATGGCAAAAAAAGTTGTGGAGGAGTTTGGAGGAGAAATTCCTACCACCCATAAAGAATTGACTTCCCTGCCGGGGGTGGGAAATAAGACTGCCAATGTATTTTTGATTGAATTTATGGGAGAAAATAGAATGGCAGTAGATACCCATGTTTTCCGGGTGGTCCATCGATTGGGTATTACCGACGCCCCCAATGTTATCGAAACCGAAAAGGATTTGGTAGAAGCGTTTAAGACCGATTTGGGGGAACTCCATCAAGCCTTTGTCCTCTTTGGTCGCTATATCTGTAAAGCCAATAAACCAGACTGCCAAAACTGCTTTGCCCAAAAATTTTGTGTTTCAAAAGGGAGATTTAAGGCAAA
>PUXY01000125.1 GCA_009659955.1 Campylobacterota bacterium
TATAATTTTCCAAAAAGGGTTCCTGTGAAGAGGTATCGGAAAGGGCTTTTGGGGTGCGGGGTAACCGCCCAAAGTGTAATTGGTGAAGGTGATTGGATTGTAACCGATGACTCCTTCCAAGAGGTAAAACGGGATAATTACGGGAATCTGTTGGTTCCTCCCCATCTTTTTCCGGTGGAGGAGTTGGAGTTGATTTTGACCTCCCCCGGCTTTCCTCCGACCCACCCTTTAATCCGACGGGGAAAGGGGAAAATTATTGGAGAGTTGGATTATATAAATTACCCCGGTTTTCAAATCTGGGTTACCGGCACCAATGGGAAAACCACCACCACCGAAATGATTCACCACCTTTTTCCAGAGAGTGAAATGGGGGGGAATATAGGTGTCCCTTTGGGAAGATTGGATAAAAATGCTCCCATCTGGGTGGTGGAGGTAAGCTCCTTTCAACTCCACTGGACTCAACAGGCGACGCCAGATATTCTGGTGATCCTTCCAATTACCCCCGACCATTTGGATTGGCACGGCTCTATGGAAGCCTATATAAAAGCCAAACTCTCTCCAATTACCCGAATGGACGAACGGGGAGTTGTCATCTATCCGGCAGATATTGAAAAATATCTTCCCCCCAACCCCAAACCTTTCCAAATTCCTTACCAATCTGTGGAAGATTTAATTACATTTTTCCGTCTCTCGCCCCCCAAATTCCCTCCCCCTTTTACATTAGATGAAGTGTTGGCACGGGGTGTAAGGAAAATTCTCCGATGGGACGACCCGGGGTTGGAAGGGTTTAAAATTGACCCCCACAAAGTGGAGGAGTTTAAAGATTATCGGGGGAGAGTGTGGGTTGACGATAGTAAGGCAACCAATTTGGACGCAGTGCACGGGGCATTAAACCGGTATCAAGGAAGGAAGATTTACCTTATCCTTGGGGGTGTGCCCAAAGGGCAAGATTTTACCCCCCTTTTCCGGCGGTTGGCAAGGGAGAATGTGGAGCTCTTTTTTATTGGAAAAGAGACCGATTGGCTTGAAAAATTGGGAAATAAATGGAGAATTCCCCATCATAATGTCGGCACACTGGAGAGGGCAGTAAAAGAGATAGATACCCTTTTAACTCCGGAAGAAGTGGCACTCCTCTCCCCCGGTTGTGCCAGTTTCGACCAGTTTAGAAACTACAAAGAGAGGGGAGAGATTTTTAAAAGATTGGTTTCCCAATTGGGGGAGGAGTAGAAAAAACTTCTCTCCTTTGGGAGATTGATTTGCCGGGATAAACATTAAAGAGAGAGCTTTAATCATTTACCTACTAAATTTAATCTGTTTGAGTAGATTAAATAAATATAGAAAATTTAAAATGTATGTAGGTAAATAAATGTATGTAGATAAATGAAGGTAAATGGAAAAGATTCAAAAATTGAAAAGAGTCAATCTGCAGAATTAATTTGTAAAACAAAAATTGAATTGAAAAAGAGGAGGTAAAAAATGGACGAGGCAATTCACCTATTGAAAAATTTCCTTTTACCTCCGGGAATTTTTGTTTTTTTTCCCCTTCTCCTCTTTCCTTTTCTTTCCCGGATTGGCAAATGGATCGCCGGAATTTTTTCCCTTCTAATCTATCTCCTTTCCACCCCCTTTGTAGGTTACACCCTTGCCCAGCCCCTCCAAAATTATCAAAGTTTCTCCCTCCACCCCCAAGGGGTAGTGGTGTTGGGGGGAGGAGTCCGAGGGGAGAATGACCCCCTTCCCCTCTCTCCAATTACCCTCAAAAGGGTGGTGGAAGGGGTTTTAATTGCCCGAAAATATAATCTTCCCCTTATCTTTACTGGAGGAGGTTTTGAAGATGTAAATGAGGGGAAGGCGGTTAAAAAGTTTATTGGAGACCTCCAACAGGAGTGCAATTGTAAAATTCCCTTTTATGTAGAGACCCACTCCCTCAATACCTACCAGAATGCCCTCTTTACCCGCCAACTTTTCCAAAAACTCCACCTTTCTCCCGATATTATTCTAATTACTTCGGGAGTTCATATTCCCCGGGCTACCTACATTTTCCGGAAAATGGGATTTCAAATTACCACTTTGGGGGTAGACCTTTACCCATCTCCCCAGTGGAGAGTAGAGGAGTTTATTCCCTCTTTCCACGGATTGGAAGCCTCCTACCGCTCCCTCTATGAATATTTGGGGCTTATCTGGTATCGGCTCCGGGGATAGTCCAATAGAGTTTATCTCCTCCATTTTTCTCTTTTTCGGAATTTGAAAAGGTTGAAAACTCTTCCCACTCTCCCTTTTCATTACCCCTTAATTCCCCTATTTTAGAAAGAGAAAAGGGCTCTTTATGGTAAAGTTGTTTTATAAGTGGAGACTTATCAAAAAATAGAAAGGATTGGGCAGTGGTTATCCATAGATTTAGAGAAGAGAGGTATAAAGAGGAACTTTTAAAATTGATAAAAGGGGGAGAGGGGTTCAGTAGCCAAATCTATTCCGATAAAGGGGGAATTCCCACAATTGGATATGGTTATGCCCTTTTGACAAAAAAGGGGGATAGATTTATCCCCCGCCCCAGTTGGAAAAGGGACTTTGAAAGGGCAAATATAGATATAAGTTGGTGGGAGGAGGAGAAATTGGAAGACTTTCTGGAGGAGATAGCCAATAATCCTCCAATTACCCGGGAAAAGACTGAAAAGAAGTTGAGGGAGTATTACCAAGATGACCCGGTCTCCGCGTTGGAAATTACTGAAGATGAGGCTAAAAGTCTCTTTTTTGTAGCGGTGGAGTGGTATCAAAATTTTGTAAAACGGAAAATTGGGGAGGAGGCTTATCGATATTATCAATATAGTAGAGAGTTTATTCCTCTGGTAAGTATGGCATATAATCGCCCTGCCCTTTTCAATAATCCCAATTTGATTAAAGCTATCAAAAATTTTGACCGGGTGCGGGCGTATATGGAAATAGTCTATCACTCCAACCCCGATAAAAATTTGGGAATTGCCTCCCGCCGGAAAAGGGAGGGGGATTATTTTGGAATTTGGGACCGGAAAGAGCCTTCAATTGAGGAGTCCCTCCATTTCTTTGAAGTTTTCAATGGGGAGAGAATGGAGGGTATACCGGTAGCGGAGTATGTAAAAAGGTATGAAAGGGAGTTTGCCCCTGTTTTCGGATTGAAACCGGGGGCAGTTGCCTATCGGGGAAAGTCAATTTTAGCCTATGCCGACCAAGCCTTTGGACAAGTTTTGGCATATTTCCCCCAAGGGGGAGAGCTTTCCGCCGACCGCACCAACTACCACTATCCCATTTATCTGGAGGGAACATCTATCCGAATTGGGTAAAAACTCCAAAACTTTCCCTTTTTTCCTCCAATTTCACTCTCAAATTAGGGTGATTTTTTACAATTTTCCAATGGGGAGAGGAATGGAAAAAAAGTTTACAAAAAAATGTAATTTTCTTTTCTATTCCGGGGAAAAATCTGTTAAAATTCCAAAATCCATCTCAAAGGTGTGAGATGAAATATACCTGCCCAAAATGCAACCGGGAAGGTCTCATTCCAATCAGTGGAAAAGTGTTGGAGGATAGTTACGAAATTGCCAAAGAGTTTGACCACAGAACCGCAATAAAAATTATTCTCAACTCTCTTCCCATTGACAACAAAGAGTCCAAAATTTTTTTGGTCTGCAAATATTGCGGATTTGTGAAAGAGGTCGATTGTTCAGTTAAAAAATTTCTCAAAGAGGAGTAGGGAAGGGACTCCCTTTTCTCCAGTGGAGGAAAAATCTTCTTCTTTAAACTATCCCCTTTTTCCCAATTTTTGAGAGGAGATATTTTAGTTGGAGAGACTCCAGTTGGACAGATTCCGGTTGGAGAGGTTCCGATTGAAGAGATCCCGGTTAGAAAGACTCCAGTTGGAAACATTTCGGTTAAATCTCTTCCGATTATTCTGATTGGAGGTATTTGGGGGGGACACACTCCCAAAAAAGTGGATAGGTCAAATTCAAATTTTCAAATCAGATGAAATTTTTCCAATCCAAATTGTGGGGGTGCGTCCATTTGAGGATATCTCCATTTCGAGGCAATAATTTCCGAAAATTTTCCGACCATCTCCCAATATTTTTTCCAATATTTTCCCACTGCTTTTCCGAAAGTTTTTCCTAAAGGTGAAAAGTGAAAAAAGAAGTCAAAGGGAAAAAGGGGAGATAGATTTGACTCTATCGGAAGAGGAGAGAGCCTATTCTCACCATATTACTCCCCTCCTCAATTGCTATTTCAAAGTCGTTACTCATACCCATTGAGCAAATTTCCGCCCCCACCGGCTTCAACTTTTCAAAAATGGAGTAGGTCAACCGGAAACTCTCCCTAATTTTTCCCACCTCATCGGTATGGGCTCCAATTGTCATTACCCCTTTTAAACGGATATTTGGGCATTTTTCCAAAATTTGGTGGTAGAGCTCCACTGCCTCCTCCGGAGTGCACCCGTGTTTGGTGGGCTCCCCAGAAGAGTTTATCTCCAAAAGGGCAGAGACCGGTTTTTGAGCCCGTTTGTCGATAGCTTCCGCCAACTCCAGAGAGGTGATAGATTGAATCAAAAAGGGGTCTAATTTCAGAAGTTTATTGATTTTATTCTTTTGGAGATTTCCGATAAAGTGCCACTCCACCGGCTCATTTTCCAAAAGTTTAGCCTTCCTCTCCAACTCCTGAACCCGATTCTCCCCAAATGCCCTTTGCCCCAACTCCAACATCTCTTTCAACGGGGCAATATCCTCCAGATATTTGGTAACGACCACCAACTGGACAATCTGGTGGGGGTCCCGTCTCCACCGGGCTCTTTCAATCCGTTCCCAAACCTCTTCCAATCTCTCTCTAATTTTCTCCATTACCCTCCTCCTGCCAATCGGGAAATATCGTTGAAAATTCCGATACCCATTATAATAACCAAAAAAGCGATGCCCAAATAGGTCAAAGCGGAGGCTACCCGCTCATTGAGCTCCCGTCCTGTCAAAAGTTCGTAAAGTTGAAACAGAATCTGCCCCCCGTCCAAAACCGGAATGGGGAAGAGGTTCAAAATCCCCAAATTGACCGATAAAAGGGCGGTAAAGAGGAGAAAGGGGACAATCCCCGCCTGCCACACTTTGGCGGAAGCGTCCACTATTCCGATGGGACCGCTCAAATTGTTGAGTCCAATGGCTCCGGTGATTAATTTTTCAATCCCTTTCCAGATAAAGAGGGAGGCTTTTTTAAACTGCTCCCACGCCACCCCAAACGCCTCAATGGGGTTATATTTGATGGTAATATAAACCGGTGCCGGGGCAATTCCGATAATCCGCCGTTTTATGGTCTCCCCAAAAATGTTCTTCATCTCCTTGATTGTCGGTTTGAGGGTAACCCTCACCTTTTGCCCATTTCGGAGAATTATCAACTCCACCTTTTCACTTTTGGAGATAATTGGGGAGAGGTCGTCCCATTTTGTTACTTTATGATGGTTGACCTCCACAATTTTATCCCCCGGTTTCAAAACCTTTTCCGCCGGACTCCCCGGGAAAATTTTCCCTACCACCGGCGCCAGATATTTAATTCCGGTCAATGCAATGCCGTAATAGATGAGGTAAGCCAAGAGGAGATTAAAGAGGGGACCCCCCAACAGAATGGCAATTCTTTTGAGAGGGGAGA
The DNA here is from genome assembly GCA_009659955.1 of Campylobacterota bacterium. Taxonomy (GTDB): domain Bacteria; phylum Campylobacterota; class Campylobacteria; order Campylobacterales; family Nautiliaceae; genus PUXY01. Next base: position 5,650 of record PUXY01000125.1, read on the forward strand.
CCCCATAATAGGAGTCGGGGTCCCGCCGTTGCCACTCCTCTTCCCCCTTCATTTTCACATACCCCCCCAAAGGAATGGGGGCGAGACACCACCGGGTGCCCCACTTTTCCACACATTTCAAAGGTTTTCCCAACCCAATGGAGAAAACCTCCACCTTTACCCCCACCTTCCGGGCAACCAAATAGTGTCCCAATTCGTGGAAAAAGATTAAAAAGGAGAGGGCTAAAATCCCTTCAATCACTCTCCACCCCCTTTCCCATCTCCCCCACCGGTTACCGCCCGATAGTAGGTTTTGAAATACTCAACCCCGCTATAGAGGGTAAAAAAGACCGCTATCCAGAGGAGAATCTCTCCCCCCCACCAATCCATTAAAAGAAAACCGATGGCTATCATCTGGGAGACGGTCTTCACCTTTCCACTCCAACTGGCTTTGACGCTCAACCCCAGTCGAACCATCTCCACCCGGAGTCCGGTAATAATAAACTCCCGGGCTAAAATTATCAATACCGCCCACGGATCTGCCCGATGGAGGTAGAGGAGACCCAACAACGCCCCCAGTGTCAGTAATTTATCTGCCAACGGGTCTAAAATCTCCCCCAACGGGGTGATGGTGTTGAACCGCCGGGCGATATACCCATCAAAAAAATCGGTAATGGAAGCTATTACAAACAGAAGTGCCGAAAAGTAGTCCCACCAACTGGGGTGCACCCAGTCTGGGAGATAACTCCCCCGCCCCACCAAAAGGGCGTAAAAGAGGAAGACTATCCCCAACCGGACAAAAACCAGAAAATTGGGAACCCATTGGAGCCGTTTTTCCCACCTACTTTTTTCCAATTTCCTTACCTTTTTACCCCGAAAGTGGTGCCTCCATCGATAATAAAGGTCTGCCCGGTAATCCAACTGGCTTCATCGGTGGTTAAAAAGTAGATTAACCCCGCCAAATCCTCCGGGCGTCCAATTCTCCCCAATGGAGAGCGATTCTCAACCTCCGCTTTAATCTCCTCAAAATTGGGAAAGGCTTTTAAAGCGTCGGTCTCTATCGGTGCCCCACTGACCGCATTTACCCGGATATTTTTCTCCCCCAACTCCGCCGCCGCATACTTGACCGCCACCTCAACCCCCGCTTTGGCAATTCCGTGCCCGGTGTAGTTGGGGGTATAGACCAAATTTCCGGTGGAGGAGAGGGAGATTACCACCCCTCCCCCCACTTTCTCCATCTGTTTCACCGCCTCTTGGGTTCCAATAATAAAAGCGGTAACCGTGGCGGTAAAAATGTTACACAACCCCCGGGGTCTCAACCGCATAAAGGGACCAAATCCCCCCACCACCGGACGCCCGGTAATAATGGCATTGGAGATAAAAATATCTACCCTCCCAAAATCTTCCGCAATTTTTGGGAATAACTCCCGATACTGCTCCGGCTCCAATACATTGAGGGGGTAAGTTTTAACCTGCACCTGATATTTTTCCCCCAACTCCTCCGCCAACTGCTCCGCCAACTCCCGGTTGGAGTAGTAGGTAAAGGCTACATTTACCCCCTCTTTGGCAAATTTTTCCACAATCGCCCGCCCAATTCCCCGGGTGCCTCCACTTACCACTGCAACTTTTCCAACCCCCATTTCCCCCTTTTGTTGAAGATGACCCATCTTATAACTCCTTTCTCAATTTGCCAAATTTTTTATTCTTCCTCCCGGAAGAGATTGAATCAAAGTTTACCCAATTTGACGGGAAGAGTTTTTCTCCTTTTTCTATATTTTTTTGGATTTTCCCTTTCTTCCTCTCCAGTTTCGAAAGTTATCGGGCAAAGGGGAAAGCGTATATCAACTCCCTTTTACTTTCCTTCTCTTTACTTTTTTTCTGGAAAAATGAGCCGAAAAAATGGCAAAAAGGGTGGGAAGTTAAAAAATTTTCCCTTTACTCCCCTCCAGTTACCCAATCTCGACTTCCCAACCGGAGGAAAAAATATTTTTAGAAGGAGAAATTCTGATTTTATCCTTGGAAGAATAGGGGGAAAGCAAAGAGAGAAGGGAAAAAGCGGAAAAATTTGTTGGGATCACCCCTTTTCCTCTTTCTCCTCTTCCAGAAATTGGGTTAACTCCCCTTCCAGTTGGGGAAGGTCCCGATAGGCGGTCAAATCCATTGTCAAAGGGGTAATGGAGACTTTCCCCTGTTTAATTGCCCAAAAGTCGGTGCCCGGCTCCTCTTTGAAACTCAAGGGGTGGAGTCCAATCCAAAAGTAACTATTTCCCCGCGGGTCTCGATTTACCACAATATCGTTGAGGTAGTGGCGGTAGCCGGCTCTGGTGATTTGGAAACCTTTCAACTTTTTCACATTGGGGATATTGACATTGAGGAGATGGCGGTGGGGGATTGTAATTTTTCCCTCCAACACCCCTTTGGTTAAGAGATACGCCACCTTTTGGGCATTTTTCCAATCGATACTCCGTTCCCGCTCCAGAAGTTCAACCTTCCCCTTCTCCTCCTCTTCCGCCCTTTCAAAGGAGGTTAAAACTTGGGAGAAGGCAATTGCCGGAATATCGTGGATAGCCCCCTCCATTGCTCCCCCGATGGTGCCGGAGTAGGTTACATCTTCCCCCATATTTGCCCCGTGGTTGATTCCGCTCAAAATTAGATCCGGTTTCCTCTCCCGGAAAAGGTGGGCTAAAGCGATAAAAATTCCGTCGGTGGGGGTGCCATCGTCAATTTTGTAGAATCTCTCCCCCACTTCCACCAATCGGAGGGGGCGGGTTAAGGTGAGGGAGTGTCCACAGGCACTTTTGTGGTGGGCGGGGGCTACAACCCAGACCTCCCCCAAGGGAGAGACCGCCTCCACCAACTTTTGGAGTCCCACTGCGTCAAATCCGTCATCATTGGTAATTAAAATAACCTTTTTTCCCATTTTTCCAGACCTTTAGTATAATTTTCGCCTATTTTGCTTGTAAAAAGTCGAAAGGAGAGACTTTGGACGATATACATCGATACTCCAACTATTTTTTACCGGAAATAGAATTTAAAATTTTAGCCAATTTTCCCCTCCCCCGGGGGGAGATGGTGGAAAGGTGGGAGGAGTTCCAAACCCGCCTTCGGGAGAAAAAATATAGTTTCGGGGTCTGGCGGGGGGAGGAGTCCACTCCCCTCAATTTCCAAAATCTCCGGTTTTTCAACTCCCACGGGGAGGAGATAGACTACCCCAATTTGGTGCTCAACTTTCTCTATCTGATAAATCGGGTTAGCCGGGAGCAGATAGGGGTCTGCATCGATAAAACTATCCCCCGGGTGTTGGATAATCAACTCCCCTATTTGATTATCCAACGGAAAAATTGGAAGGATTTAGACCAAAACTTTTTTATTGCCGTCGATGGAGAGATACTTTTTCCGGCGGTAACTTCCAAATTTGACCCAATTTTTCCAATTTTAAAACTGGCGGAGTTGGGGGGAAGATTCAATTGGGAGTTGAAAAGATGGATTTAGGTAAAGTTTGGGAAAATTATTGGGATATTTTGGTGGGGGGTGGAGCTCTCCTTTTGGGAATAGTTGCCCATTTGAGTGGAATTTCCCTCCTCTCTACAATCTTATCAGCGGTGGCTATTGGGACTTTGGCGGTAACGGTGTCGGAGGTGGCGGAAATTTTATCGGAGCATTTTAAGGAGCCCTACGGCAGTCTAATTTTAACCTTCAGTGCAGTGGCGGTGGAGATTATTATTCTCTTTATGATTCTGTTGGAAGCCCGGGAACACCCCCAAGTTGTAAATAGTGTCCGAAATGGAATTATCTCCACGGTTTTGGTAGATTTGAATGTTCTTTTGGGGTTGGCGGTTCTGATTGGGGGGCTCAACTATTCGGAGCAGGAACACAATGAGGACACCTCCGAAAGTTACACCACAATCCTCTTTGTGGCGTCGGCAATGTTACTGGTGCCTACCACCCTTTCAATTACCTCTTCAATGGACGCTTCCCTCAAAGCCACTTTAATTATCGGAGGTCTCCTCCTCTTCTACTATCTGGTAATTTTCCGATTCCAGACCAAAACCCATATCCACTTTTTCCGCTTTACCAAAAAGGGGCGGAGTCGACGCCCCCGCCCCCAACCGGAGGAGGAGCAGAAAGATTACATTTTTGACCGCCTTCCCCCGTGGGTCAATGGGGTGGTATTGGTGGGGCTTTTGGGGGCTATCTCCATCGCCTCCGAAATTTTCTCCAACGATGGGGTGCCAATTTTCAAAGAGATTGGAATGAGTGAGGGGTTATTGGGGCTCTTTATCGCCTTTATTACCGTTGCCCCCGAACTCTTTACCGCTATCAGGGCGGCGAAAAATGATGAAATGCAACGGGTGGTAAATATTGCAATGGGGGCAAGCACCGTTTCAATTATGTTGACGGTTCCGGCAATTATCCTCCTCTCCCTGATTGTGGGGATTGAGTTTCCTCTGGTCTTCAACCCCTTGCAGGTGGGAGCCCTCCTTTTAACCGTAATTCTGGTCTGGAAAACTACAGAAGATGGGGAGACCAACTACCTTGAAGGGGTGAGCCATCTAATTCTCTTCCTCAGTTACGCCGTCGTAGCCACCTACTCCGGCTAAATCCCCTTTTTCCACTCCCTCCCTCCACCCTCCTCCCTCCATTATCTCCAATTCTCTGGGAAATTTCAGTAAAATTGAGTCAAAAAAGGAGTAGGGAGAATGAATCTTTTAATTATCGGTGCCGGGGGAGTTGGACGGGTTGCCACCTACAAAAGTGGAATGAATAACCATATTTTCAAAAAAATTACCCTTGCCAGTCGCACCAAAAGTAAGTGTGATGCCATTGCCCGGGAGATTAAAGAGCGGTTGGGGGTGGAGATAGAGACCGCCCAAATCGATGCAATGGATATAGATGCCACCGCCCGGCTTATCCGGGAGAGTGGGAGTCAAGTGGTTTTAAATGTTGCCCTCCCCTATCAAGATTTGGCAATTATGGACGCCTGTCTGGAGGCGGGTGCCCACTACATCGATACCGCCAATTATGAACACCCCGATGAGGCAAAATTTGAGTATAAACTCCAGTGGGCAAAAGATGAAGAGTTTAAAAAGCGGGGACTTACCGCCCTTTTGGGGAGTGGATTTGACCCGGGGGTTACCAATGTTTTTACCGCCTATGGGGCAAAATATCTGTTGGACGAAATAGAGTATCTGGATATTTTGGACTGCAACGCCGGGGATCACGGCTACCCCTTTGCCACCAACTTTAACCCGGAAATTAATATCCGGGAGATTACCCAACGGGGAAAATATTGGGAAAATGGAAAGTGGGTTGAGGTGGAGCCGATGTCGGTAAAAATGGAGTGGGATTACCCGGGGGTTGGAAAATTCCCCAGTTATCTCCTCTACCACGAAGAGTTGGAGAGTTTGACCAAAAATTTCCCCTCCATCAAAAGAGCCCGGTTTTTTATGACCTTTTCCGATAAATATCTCTGGCATTTACGGGCTCTCCAAAATGTGGGAATGACCTCCATTGAGCCGATAGAGATTTGCGACGGGTGTCAGATCTCCCCAATGGAGTTTCTGAAAAAGGTTCTCCCGGACCCGGCAAGTTTGGGACCCCGCACCAAAGGGGAGACCCATATCGGAGTAGTAGTTACCGGCTATAAAAATGGGGAGAAAAAACGCTACTACATCTACAATATCTGCAACCACCAGTGTGCATTCCGGGAGACCGGAGCCCAGTGTGTCAGTTACACCACCGGGGTGCCGGCAATGATAGGGAGTAAATTGGTGGCAACGGGAGTTTACCAAGAGCCGGGGGTAAAAAATCTGGAGGAGTTTGACCCAATGCCCTTCCTCTACCAACTCAATAGCCAAGGTCTCCCGTGGTTTGTCCAAGAACTCCCCACCGACGGGTTACCGATAGATAGGGTGTAACCCCTTTTTTTCTTTTTTTCATTGTTTCCACTATAGAGTTTAAAAAGAGAATTTACCAACCAAACCAACCAAAAGAGAAAAAATTTTAATTAAAAAGAGGTGGCAAGGTATTGGAAAGAAGAGGAGTATTGGTTATTTTTTACCTACAAATGGAAAAATTGTAGGATTTATTGCCATTTCCGTCGAGCAGGTCTCTAATCAAAAAGGGAAAGAGGAATTACCGGCTATTCAATGCTATTCAATTATAGATTTTCTATTTGGAGGAAAAGGCTTCCGGAGTAGGAAACTGAAGTTTCCAAACAATCAAGGGGCAAGTGTTTCTCTTTTGGGGCTAATTTTGGCATTGGAAAAGGAAAAATGGAAAAAGAATGGAAAAAGGGGATTGGATTCCGCCTTTTGATCCTCTCCCCCGACCAACAGAGCCGGAGTCTTACCAGTTTCTACACCCGATTGGGGTTTTAGAAAAGGGAGGTGAAAGTTGAGAATCAAAAAGTCAAAACTCTCTCTTCTCCTCTAAAAGAGTAAAAACTACCCTACCCCAACAAAAGTTGGGTGGCGTGGAGGACCTCTTCCACTTGAATCTGTCCCATACAGAAGGGGCTCTGGCACTCTTTTATGGAACATTTGGGGCAGGGGCGGGGGTGGAAAATGGGGAGATGGATATTTCTATCCCAACAGGGATTATTGAGGGTGGGGGAGGTGGGGGAGAAGAGCCCGATGGTTTTGGTGCCTACCGTCGCCGCCAGATGGAGGGGACCGGTATCGGGGGAAATTAAAAGCTCCAACCTCTCCAAAAGTGCCACCGCTCCCCCCAAAGAGAGGAGTCCCGCCACATTTACCACCCTATTTCCCCCAATCTGTCGGGCAATTTCCCGGGCTTCCTCCCTATCTGTCATACTTCCAGTCAAAATCAAGAGATACTCCGGGTATCTTTTCAAAAGGGCTTTTCCCAACTCAACCCATCGTTGGGGATACCACTTTTTACTGGGGGTAGAGGCTCCAATTTGGAGTCCAATCAGTCTCCTTTCCCATATACTCCGGAGTTTTTTCTCCCCCTCCCTTCTCCAACACTGCTCAATAAAAATTTCAGGGTGACAAGAAAAGTGCTCAATTCCCAGATATTTTAAACTTTCCAACTGATGCAAAGTTTCGTGTTTACAGGGGAAACAGGTGGTAGGGGGATTGTTGTGCCATCGGTTGAAAGGGTTGTTTTTATTGGGGGTTTGGAGGATATATTTTGCCCCCGAAAGAACCGCCAAAGGGGTAGCCTCCGGTTCGTTGGAGTGGGCAATGATAATTAAATCCACTCCCAAATTCCTCAATTGGTGGAGGGCTTTCCCAAACTCCCCTTTGGTGCCCGGATAGAGGAAAATGCCAGTTAGATGGGGATTGTTTTGGAAAATTGAGGCGTTGGCAGGATTCAATAGGGCATAAATCTCCTTTTCCGGATAATTTTTTTTCAGTTCCCGGAAAATTGGGGTAGAGAAGAGGGTATTTCCAATATTGGTATTGGAGAATACCACAACTCTTTTTACTTCTTCCATCGGAATTTTGGAGAGTTTGGGGAGTCCCTCCTTGGGAAGGAGGAGTTTTATCCCCCTTTCAAAAATTCCCATTGAGAGCCTTTTTTACCTTTTCTATCACCTCATCGGGGGAGATATCCTTTGCCCACCCGGTGGGGGATTTTATTGCCAACTGCCGATAGCGATAAGGAGCCCATCGGGCGGGATCATTTTTTCCAAAGATAGCAACGGTAGGAACCCCCACTGGAGAGCCCAAATGGAGGGCGTTTCCATCTACCGAAATGTAACATTTTTGGAGAGAGAGGAGAGATGCCAACTCCTTTAAATTGGAAGTTTCCACAATCTCTCCTCCGCTACACTGCTTCATCGCCTCCAGTCTCTCCCTTTGGAAGGGGGTGCCGTGGAGATAGATTGGCACTCCCAAGAGGGTAAGGCGACTCACAATCTTTTTTCCCAACTCTACATCAATTTGATTTTCGGGAAGGGAGGTGGAGATGTTCAACAAAATCCCCCCCTTTTTCCCCGCTTTTTCAAATTCCCGGAGTTTGGCTTTATCCAGAGGAAAATAACACCTTTCATCTCTTTGCTCTACCCCCAACGGCTCCACCAGTTTGTAGCACCACTCCACTTCGTGGGGGAGTTTATCGTTGGGAATAGGGTCGGTAAAGTGCCTTTTACTGCCGGGACCAATCCGCCGTTTTGCCCGGGAGGCGGTAATAAATTGATAGGCGGAGGGGGAAAAACTTCCCCGAAACATAACTGCCACATCGTAACCGGTTTTGAAAATTTCCGCCAAAATTTTAGTCTTTTCCTTTAATGCCTCAATTTTCTCTTTTAACCCCTTTTTATATTTGGAGCGGGGATAGGTATAGACTTTATCAATAAAGGGGTTTCCCTCCAACACAATTTGACTGGAACGATTCACCACAATATCTATCTGGGCGGTGGGATAGTGGCGACGCAACGCCTCTATCACCGGGGTGGTGCAGATTAGATTCCCAAGCCTATCA
>PUXY01000126.1 GCA_009659955.1 Campylobacterota bacterium
TTCCAAGACCTTCAAGAATAGAACCTATGATAATTTCAAGATTTATACCAGATAAAAATTATCAGGATTATTTAGATTTAATAATAGCTTTTAGAGATTTTAACCAAAGAAATGGATTAAATATTAAATATATAGAATTTTCGATAGATATAGAAAATATAGCAATAAATTTTAAAGAAGTGGAATATTAATGAACTACATAGGAAGTAAATTTAAACTCTCTTCTTGGATAAAAGAGGAAATAAGCCAAAAAGTTGAGCCAAAAAATAAAATTTTTTGTGATTTATTTGCAGGCACAGGGATAATTGGAAGAGTATTTAAAAAAGATGCAAAGCAGGTCATTTCAAACGATATAGAGTATTATGCGTATGTGCTAAATAGAAATTATATCGGCAATCATAAAAATTTAAAAGAGAAAATGGAAGTGATTGAGTATTTAAATAATTTGCCATTAAGAGATGATGGATTTATTTTTAACAACTACTGCTCTCCTGCCAATAGATTATATTTTAGTGATGAAAACGGCAAAAAGATTGATACTATAAGAATAGAGATAGAAAAATTTAAAGATGATAAGGATTTATACTATTTTTTACTTGCAAGTTTGATTGAGAGTGCTGATAAAGTGGCTAATACTGCAAGTGTCTATGGAGCGTTTCTTAAAAAGTTAAAAAAAACGGCTCAAAAAGAGATGATTTTGGAACCCGCAATATATGAAGAAAATGAAAATGAGCATTTAGTTACCCAAAAAGATGCTAATGAATTTATAAAAGAGATAAAAGGAGATATTTTATATCTTGACCCTCCATATAATAGCAGACAATATGGGGCAAATTATCATCTTTTAAATACAATAGCAGAATATAAAGAGTTTGAACCAAAAGGTAAGACAGGACTTAGGGATTATTACAAATCCCCTTGGTGTCAGAAGGGAAAAGTTAAAAGAGTTTTTGAAGATTTAATAAAAAATGCAGATTTTGAGTGGATATTTATGAGCTATAATAATGAAGGATTACTAAAGAGTGAATATATAAAAGATATTATGTCTTCTTATGGAGAATATTATGTTATTAAAAGAAAATACAAAAAATTTAAATGTAAAAAAAATAAAAAGAATTTATTATTTCCCTTCTCTGAAGCAATACACTCTGAAACAATAGAATATCTTCACATTCTACATAAAAGAAAAAGCTAGCAGGATAAAAAGCATAGAATAAGGGGGGAAATTACCCCCTTTCCCGGAGGGCTTTGGCGACGGTGGCTCCGATATCGGCGGGGGATTTGACTACATAAACTCCCGCTTCGGCGAGGGCTTCCATTTTCTCTTGGGCGGTTCCTTTACTTCCGCTTACAATTGCCCCGGCGTGTCCCATTCTCTTCCCTTTGGGGGCGGTTTGTCCGGCGATAAAGGCGATTACCGGTTTGGAGATTTTTTCTTTAATCAGTTTTGCCGCTTGGATTTCCAAATCTCCTCCAATTTCCCCAATCATTACGATAGCTTCGGTTTCGGGGTCGGCTTCAAACATTGGGAGGAGTTCTTTGTAGCTCAATCCGATAATGGGGTCTCCTCCGATACCCACGGCGGTGGTAATTCCCAATCCCTCTTTTACCACTTGGTTTGCTGCTTCGTAAGTTAAAGTTCCAGATTTGGAAATGAGTCCCACATTCCCCTTTTTGAAAATGTGTCCCGGCATAATTCCGATTTTACACTCTTCGGCGGTGATAATTCCGGGGCAGTTGGGTCCGATAGTTTTCATTCCCTTTTTAACGGCGTAATGTTTAGCTTCCATCATATCTTTTACCGGTGCCCCTTCGGTGATAATTACCGCCAGTTGGATGCCGGCGTCGGCAGCTTCCATTACGGCGTCTGCCACAAAGGCGGGGGGCACGAAAATCAAGCTAACGGTTGCTCCAGTCGCTTTTACTGCCTCCTCAACGGTGTTGAAGACCGGTTTTCCCAAATGGGTCATTCCCCCTTTATTCGGGGTAACTCCTCCCACAATTTGAGTCCCATATGCCATACATTGTTGAGAGTGGAAAGTTCCCTCTTTTCCGGTGAATCCTTGAACAATTACTTTTGTATCTTTATTTACCAAAATACTCACTTTTAACTCCTTTACCGATTTTTTGGCTCCCTTCCCCTCCAATTTTCCTCAAAAATCAATTCCCAAAATTGAAAAATTTAAATTTTTTCCTCCCTTTTAGTGCCCTAATTGCCCGTGCAAATTTTATATTGTTCAATTGTTATCTTTTTTCTCTACTTTCCAGTTTCCCGGTTGGATTTTCTCCCCTCCCTTCCCTTTCTATTGGACAACCTTTTGGAAAAGGGGATTAAAGCTCCCCTTTAGCCGCTTTGACTGCCTTTTGTGCCCCATCTTTCAAATCGGAAGCGGGGATAATGTTTTTAATATTGGCTTTCCGGAGAATTTCCCCCGCCTCTTCGGCATTGGTTCCGTCAAGTCGCACAATTACAGGAACATTTACTTCCACTTTTTCGGTAGCTTGGAGGATTCCGTTGGCAATTCGGTCGCACCGGACAATCCCTCCGAAAATGTTTACAAAGATAGATTTTACATTGGGGTCGCTCAAGATAATTTCAAACCCTTTGGCAACGGTATCGGGGTTGGCTCCTCCACCTACATCTAAGAAGTTGGCGGGCTCTCCCCCTTCCAGTTTAATAATATCCATAGTTGCCATTGCCAATCCGGCTCCGTTGACCATACATCCCACATTTCCGTCCAGTTTGATGTAGCTCAAACCATACTTTTTAGCCTCAATTTCGGTGGGCTCCTCTTCGTCCAAATCCCGCATTTCGGCAATATCGGGGTGGCGATAGAGGGCGTTATCGTCAAATCCCATTTTGGCATCAAGTGCCAAAAATTTTCCATCGCCGGTTTTAATCAAAGGGTTAATTTCGATGAGCTCGGCATCATTTTCCACATAAACCCGGTAAAGGGCGGAGGCAAATTTGATAAATTCCCGTTGCTCCTCTTTACTCAATCCCAATCCGAAAGCCAATTTCCGGGCGTGGAAAGGTTTAAATCCGATGGTGGGGTCGATGGCAACTTTAATAATTTTTTCTGGGGTCTTTTCGGCAACCTCTTCAATCTCCATTCCCCCTTCGGTGGACGCCATCATTACGGGCATTTCCAAAGCCCGGTCTAAAACCATTCCCAGATAATACTCCTCTTTAATATCGGCTCCCTCTTCGATGTAGACCTTTTTGACAACTTTTCCTTCGGGTCCAGTCTGGTGGGTAACCAGAGTCATACCCAACATCTCTCCGGCAATTTTTTCCACCTCATCAAGGGAGCGGGCAAGTTTTACTCCCCCCGCTTTTCCCCGTCCACCGGCGTGGATTTGGGCTTTTACCACCCACAAATCTCCCCCCAACTCTTGGGCTACTTTTCTGGCTTCTTTGGCGGAGAAAGCTACTCCTCCCCGGGGGGTGGGGACACCATATTTCCGGAAAATCTCTTTGGCTTGATACTCGTGGATATTCATTTTTCAACTCCTTTCCTGATTTCAGATTTCCTTTCCCTTCTCCCAATTTCCCTTTCCCCGATTTTGGAGCGTGTGTAATTTTTAAAACTCTCCAACTTTTTTCACTCCCCTTCCTCTTTCACCCTCCTTCCTCCCCCAACTCCCTTCCCCTTCCCCTTTTCTTCTTCCCATTTTTGGAGGTGGAAGAGCCATTTCCGTTCCGTCGTCGACTCTCTTCCCCCTTTTCTTCCCTCTTCTCCTCCCCTTTTCCTTTTACCTTTCCCTTACCTTACCCCTTCTACTCCCATTCTCCCCCTCCTTTTTTCTGCTTCCCTCTCTCCCCTCTCCAACTGGTGGGTTTCCTTTGGGGCTCCCCTTTTAGACCGGGGCTCCTTTGGAAACTGGGGTAGTAAAATACTCCCCCTTCCCGATAGGCGGAGGAGGTTTTACTCCGCCTTTCCTTCCCACTCCTTCCGCCCCATTTCGTAAAGGTCGTTTCCATAGCAGTCGTTGACAACTACCACTGGAAACTCCTCCACCTCCAGTCGGCGGACTGCTTCGGGTCCCAATTCTGGGTAGGCGATTACTTCCGCCTTTTTAATCCGTTGGGAGAGGAGGGCACCGGCACCCCCCACCGCCCCAAAATAGACCGCTTTATACTTTTTACACGCTTCAATCACATCTTTATTCCGTTTTCCCTTCCCAATCATTCCCTTCTGTCCGTGTTGGATAAGGATTGGGGCGTATTTATCCATCCGGTATGAGGTGGTGGGTCCGGCACTTCCGATAGGCTCTCCCGGTTTTGGGGGGGTGGGTCCCACATAGTAGATTACCGCCCCTTTCAAATCGAAGGGGAGAGGCTCTCCCTTTTCAATCAAATCTACCAATCGTTTGTGGGCTGCGTCCCGGGCGGTGTAGATGGTTCCGGTCAAATAGACAATATCCCCCGCCTTCAACTGCTCCACATCGGCATCGGTCAAGGGGGTTTTCAGATGGTATTCCGCCATTCTCTACTCCTTCTTAAATTACGATATGGCTATGCCGGGAGCTATGGCACTGGATATTTACCGCCACCGGTAGGGAAGCGATATGGCACATTCTCCCCTCAAAAGTTTCGATATGGACTGCCAAAACGGTTTGGGTTCCCCCCATACCCATTGCTCCAATTCCCAATTGGTTCAACTCCCGTTTCAACTCCTCTTCAAACTCCGCCATTTCCGGGTCGGGGTTTTTGGTTCCGATACTCCGGAAAAGGGCGTGTTTACTCATTACCGCCGCCATATCGAAACTCCCTCCAATCCCCACGCCTACCACCAGAGGAGGGCAGGGGTTGGGTCCCGCATCGCTTACCACCTTTTTGACAAACTCTTTAATCCCCTCCTTCCCTTGGGCGGGGGCTAAAACGGTTGCCCGGCTCACATTTTCACTTCCTCCCCCTTTGGCGGCAAATTCAATTTCGATTTTATCCCCCTCCACCAGATCAAAATAGATAATTGGGGGGAGGTTGTAACCCAATTTATCTTTCAGATTTTCCCGGGTAAAGCAGTCGCAGGTGGACGCCCGGAGGTAACCTTCCCGATACCCCTTTTCGGTGCCTTCGTAAAGGGCTTGTTTGAGGGTTCCACCCTCCACCTTTACTTGATCCCCCACTTTTACAAAGTAAATTGCCAATCCGGTATCTTGGCAGAGGGGTTTCCAATTCTCCTCCGCCAATTTGGCGTTTTCAAGGAGTTGTTTCAAAACCGCTCTACTAACTTCGCTCTTTTCGTTTTGATACGCCTCCTCCAACGCCTTTTTCATATCGGGGGCAAGGTGGGTGGTGGAGTAGATAATCATATCCCGCACCGCTTTTACAATATCCTCATACTTTACAACTCTCATTTTAGACCCCTAACTGAAAAATTTTTTATCTAAAAGTTCAATCATCTCTTTGACCGATTGGATACTCCGGCGGAAAAGCTCCTTTTCGCAATGGTCAAGGGTTACTTCAATAATCTTTTCCGCCCCATTCCGTCCCAACATTACTGGCACACCATTGACCACATGGGAGTAGCCATACTCTCCCTCCAGATAGGTGGCACAGGGGAAAATCTGTTTGGAGTCTTTCAAAATTGCCTCCACCATAATGGCGGTTGACTTTCCGGGGGCAAAATAGGCGCTTCCAGTTTTCAAATACCCAACAATCTCCGCCCCCGCCTTTTTAGTCCGCTCCACCACCTCATCTATCTCTTTTTGGGTCAAAAGGTCGCTCAAAGGGACTCCGGCAACGGTGGAGTAGCGGGGAAGTGGCACCATAAAATCGCCGTGTCCGCCGATTACAGAGGCTCTAATCTGTCCGGCTCCATATCCCAATTTTTCGTAAATAAAGTAAGCCATTCGGGCGGAGTCCAGAATTCCTGCCATTCCAATAACCCGCTCCCGTTCAAATCCACTTGCCCGGAGGGCGGTGTAGGTCATTGCGTCCAAAGGGTTGGTTACCACCACCAAAATTGAGTCGGGGGCAACTTTTTTTACCTTTTCCACAACTTCAATCATAATTTCGGCATTTTTGAAAAGGAGGTCTTCCCGGCTCATTCCCGGTTTCCGGGGAAACCCGGCGGTGATAACCACCACTTTACTATCCCCCACATCGTCGTAACTCTCCGCCGCCTTTACAATTGAGTGGCTCCGAATTGCCGAAGCGGCGTGGCTCATATCCAACGCCTTCCCCTTTGCCCGGTCTACATCTCTATCGACCAAAACAATTTCGTGGGCTAACCCCTGCATTGCCAGAGAGTAGCCTACAATACTTCCCACATTACCTGCACCTATAATTGAAACTTTATTGGATTGGGACATTTTCAAATCCTTCCCGTTTTACCAGAGACCTTTTTGCCAGTTTAGCGGATAAAAAAGAGACCCCAAAAGGGGGATTATTGTCGGAGGGCATCGATAATCTTATTGAAAGTTGGGCTTGGTCTCATTGCCTTTTCCGCTTTGGCATCATCTGGGTGATAATACCCTCCAATATCCACCGGTTTCCCTTCGGCGTTCCGGATTTCTTCAAGGATTTTCTCCTCATTCTCCCGGAGTTCCCGGGCTACCGGTCTAAATTTCCGTTCCAAATCTGGGTCTCCGCAATTTGCCAACTCTTCTGCCCAATATCTGGCAAGATAGTAGTGGCTTCCCCGGTTGTCCAATTGTCCAACCCGCCGTTTGGGGGTTTTGTCATTTTGGAGATATTTTCCAACTGCTTTACTCAAAGCGTCGGCAATTTTTTCAATTTTTTCGTTGGCTCCCTGTTTTTTTGCCAATTTGAGGGATTCAACCAGAGCCAAAAACTCTCCCAAACTATCCCACCGGAGGTGTCCCTCTTTTTGGAATTGTTGAACATGTTTGGGAGCAGATCCACCGGCACCGGTTTCAAAAAGTCCTCCACCTGCCAAAAGGGGCACAATAGAGAGAGTCCGGGCACTGGTTCCAACTTCAATAATTGGGAAGAGGTCAGTCAAGTAATCCCGGAGCACATTTCCGGTTACAGAAATGGTTCCTTTTCCTGCCCGGAACCGTTTCAAAGTCTGTTTCATAGCTTGCTCAGGAGCCAAAATTGCAAATTCAACCCCTTCCAGATCGTGTTCAGGGAGATATTGGACAACTTTTTTAATCAAATTGGCGTCGTGAGCCCGGTTACTATCCAACCAGAAAATGATTGGGTATCCGCTCTCTTTTGCCCGGCGGACTGCCAATTTTACCCAGTCTTTAATGGCAATATCTTTGGCGGTGTAAGCCCGATAGATATCTCCGGCGGAGAGGCAGTGCTCCATAATTACATTTCCATCTTCATCTTCCACCACAATTTTTCCATCTGCCGGTGGGAAGAAGGTTTTATCGTGGCTTCCATACTCCTCCGCCTTCATTGCCATCAATCCGACATTTTGGACGGTTCCAACTTTGGTGGGGTCAAACTGCCCTTTTTTCACAATATCGGCAACAATCTCTTTATACATTCGGGCATAGGTTCTATCGGGAACGGTGATAACGGTATCATCAACCTCTCCGGAAGGTCCCCACCCTTTCAATCCGTTTTTAATTACCGCCGGAATGGAGGCGTCGATAATTACATCGTTGGGGCGATGGAGGTTGGTAATTCCCTTGTCGCTATCGACCATATAGAGCCGGGGTTGCTCTTTGTAAATCTCCTCCAAAGTCTCTTTAATCGCTTTTTGGGTCTCTTCAGGGAGTCTGGAGAGTTTATTTTCCAAATCGATAAGTCCATTGTTGGGGTTAAATCCAATCTCCCGCAACTCTTTTCCAAATCTTTCAAAAAGTTTTTTGTAATAGACCCGAATTGCATCTCCCATCATTACCGGGTCGGAAACTTTCATCATTGTGGCTTTCAAATGGAGGGAGAACAAAATATCTTTCTCTTTTGCGTCTTTAATTACTTCTTCATAGAAGTTCCGGAGTTCTTTCCGGTTGAGGTAGGTGGCACTGAATACCTCTCCCTCTTGGAGGTCAATCTCTTTCAACTCTTTCCGGTTTCCGTCGTTGTCGATAAAGACAAATTTGACTTTCATATTTTTGGGAGCAATAAAGCTCTTTTCATTGGCGTAAAAGTCCGCTTTATCCATATGGGCAACATAACTTTTACTATCTGGAGAAACCGGTTTCATTGGGTGGGGGTGGGCTTTTGCATACTCTTTTACCGGCTCCGCCAACCGCCGATCGGAGTTCCCTTGCCGGAGAACCGGGTTAACCACACTTCCCACACACTTGAGATACTTGAGCCGAATCTTCTCCTCTTCTGCACTCTTGGGCTCTTCTGGGAAATCTGGAAGAGGATACCCTTGCTCTTGCAACTCTTTAATGGTAGCTACCAATTGGGGGATAGATGCAGAAATGTTTGGCAGTTTAATTACATTTGCTTCCGGTTTGTTTACCAACTCTCCCAAATATGCCAGATCGTCCGGTTGCCGGAGATTTTCAGGGAGCATATCACTGAACTCGGCGATAACCCGTCCTGCCAAAGAGATATCCCGGACTTCCAAATTTGCTCCCCCATCTTTAATAAACCCTTCCACAATGGGATAGAGGGAGTAGCTTGCCAAAGCCGGTGCTTCATCAACTTTTGTCCACACGATAGTTGCCATTTTACTCCTCCTTAACTCTGTTTTAATTTTCACAATTCTACCAATGGGGTGGAGAAAAGGTAACATTGGAGGCGGAAAAAGTGGGAAATGCCCCCGGAAGGTGTTACAACTTTTCCACTTTCTCCCTTTTTAGAGAGGGGGGTAAAGGGGAAAAAGAACCTAAATTATGAACTTTTTAAAAGTGATTCTGGGAAGGGGAATTAATTAAATTGAAAAACTCATTCCGGAGTTTTCCATCTCCCTTCAACTCCCCCCGGAAAGCACTGGTGGAAGTGTAGGAGTATTTGCTCTCTACCCCCCGCATCTCCATACACATATGGCGGGCGTGGACTACAACCCCCACCCATTTGGGTTGAACCACCTCCAAAATGGCGTCGGCTATCTGTTCGGTCATCTGTTCCTGAATCTGGAGTCGTCGGGCGTAGATATTTACAATCCGGGGGATTTTGGAGAGTCCTACCACCTTTTTGTCGGGGATATACCCAACATGCACCCGTCCAAAAAAGGGGAGAAGGTGGTGTTCACAGAGGGAGTAGAATTCAATATCCCGGACAATTACCATCTCCTTATTGGTGCTTTCAAAGAGGGCGTTATTTAATACCTCTTTGGGGTCTTGGGTGTAACCTTGGCAGAGAAATTGGAAACTTTTTGCTACCCGATAGGGAGTCTTTTTCAATCCGTCCCGTTGGGGGTCTTCTCCTATCGCTTCCAATATTTCGGTTACCGCCTTCTCAATTCTCTTCAACTCTTTTTCACCCATAGGGCTCCTTTCCAAATTTTTGCCGTTTATATTCAAAAGATACCCAAAAATCAATACTCCTCCCTCTTTTTTGGTATCATTCTTCCCAAAAAAAGGGGTTTTATGGACCTGAAAGTTTCAAAAATTGATTCTGCCAATTACAAAATTGAGGGGATAATCTCCGGAGAAGAATTGGCTAAAGAGAAGAAAAAGATAGCCAAAGAGTGGGCAAAAAAAGTTAAATTGGACGGGTTCCGCCCGGGGAAAGTTCCGGTTGCATTGGTGGAAAAAATGTATGGTGCAGGGATTGAAGAGGAGGCTCTCCAAAAGAAAGTGGAGGAGATTTTAAAGGAGGCTAACCCCCAAATTGAAGGGCGGATTGTCGGAAATCCGGTTATTAAAAAATTGGATAGAAAAGATAACGGCGATTTGGAAGTGGAGATTGTGGTGGGAATTGAACCCCAATTTGAAGTGGGAACCGCCTATAAAGAGTGTATTCCCCAAGTTGAACTTCCCCAAGTAAGTGAGGAGGAGATTCAACGGGAGTTGGAGCGGATTCAAGAGGAGATGGGAGAGTGGAAAGTTGTAACCGACAAGGAGAGGGAGCTCAAAGAGGGGGATACCGCAATTATCGATTTTGTAGGGTATGTCAATGGGGAGCCCTTTGAGGGGGGGAGTGCCGAAGGGTATGGACTCAAAATTGGAAGTGGAGCCTTTATCGATGGGTTTGAAGAGCAATTGAAGGGTATGAAAGTAGGAGAAACCCGGACAATTGAAGTAAAATTCCCAGAAAATTACCACGCTTCCGAACTTGCCGGACAACCTGCCAAATTTGAGGTTACCCTCCAAGAGATTCAAGAGCTTAAAAAAGGGGAGCTCAACGACGAATTGGCTCAAAAATACCTCAACAATGATAAAGCAACTTTGGAAGAGTTGAAAGAGGTAATTAAAAATAGACTCCTCGACCAGAAAAAAGGGGAGATTTACCGCTCCAAATGGGACGAAATTTTGGAGTGCTGGTTGGAAAAATACCAAATCGATGTCCCAGAGGAGATTGTAGAGCAGGAATTGGAAAATATTATCAATACTGAAGCCTCCCAATTGAGCCCAGCCGAACTGGAAGAACTCCGGAAAAACCCCGAAAAAATTCAACAATTGAAAGAAAAATATCTTCCCGAAGCCCGGGATAGGGTAAGATTGACCTTTATTCTCTCCAAATTGATTGAAACCGAAGGTATCAAAGTTGACGACAATGAAATTCTCTCCCAAATCTATTATGAAGCCCTTTTAACCGGACAAGACTACAAAGCCCTCTATCAATATTACAAAGATAACAACCTTCTCCCTGTGGTTCAAATGGAGATAGCCAAAGCTAAACTCCTCAACGCCCTTTTGGAGGAGAAGAATGGAACCTCCGGAGAGGAGAAAAACCCGGAAACCGATAAATCTGAAGGGGAGTCTACCGAGAAGGGAGAGAGTTCTCAAACTTCCGAAAATAGCGACAAAACCGATACCCAAAAGGGAGAGGAGTAGATGAGTCTTCTAATCCCAACCGTAATTGAGCGGACTGGACGGGGGGAGCGGGTTTACGATATCTACTCCCGACTTTTGAAGGATAGAATTATTATGCTCCAAGGGGAGATTAACGACCATTCCGCCAATTTGATTGTTGCCCAACTCCTCTTCCTTGAAGGGGAGAATCCGGAAAAGGATATCTACCTCTACATCAACTCCCCCGGGGGAGTGGTAACCGCCGGCTTTGCAATTTACGATACTATGAACTATATCCGCCCCGATGTGGTTACCATCTGTATGGGACAAGCTGCCTCAATGGGGGCGTTTCTTTTGAGTAGTGGAGCCAAGGGGAAAAGATTTGCCCTCCCCCACTCCCGGATTATGATTCACCAACCTTTGGGGGGAATCCAAGGGCAAGCCACCGATATTGAAATCCACGCCAAAGAGATTTTGAGAATTAAAAAGGAACTCAATCGGATTTTGGCGGAAAACACCGGACAAAGTCTCCGAAGAATTGAAAAAGATACCGAACGGGACTTTTTTATGTCCGCCCAAGAGGCAAAAGAGTATGGGCTCATCGATGAAGTAATGACCCGCCGGGGAGAAGAGGGGTAAAATTTTCCCTCTTTTCCTTGAGAGAAGGGGGGTAAAGTCTCTTTCTCTTTATACTTCATACCCCAATTGGTTGAACAGAAAAATCCTCTGTTTTTTACTTCCCAACTTTCGGTTTGTTCCAAAACTACTCCAAAACTCTGGAGAGAGAAAAGTATCTCAAAATCCTTTCAAAAAAAGTGGAGACAAGTTCCCCTATTTAGGTAAAAGAAGAGGCAATTTTGGGATAAAAACCTCCCGTTCTTTACCACTATTTGGAAACTTCTTCCTACCTTTATGAAAAGTTTCCAATTAGAGATTGAAAAGAGGTTAATAATGGAAGTTTGGTAGTTTAATTTAACAATTCAAAGGAAAAAGGGAGGCTCCATTAATCAATAAACTTCTCTTTCTCTTTTAAAGTTTTCATTATCGCTTCTCTTCTCTATTCTATATAGAAAAAGATTATCAACGCAACGGAAGTAATAAATTTATCGATCTCCGCCAATACTCATTGATATTCAGACTTTTTTGTGGAGTTGGGGATTCAATTTTAGAATTGAAAAAGAGAAGCGAAAATTCGGAAAATAGAATAAAAAAGTGGAGAAGAAGGGGTATCTGTAAGCCGGGTTCTGTTTATGGGGTTATTTATCTAACCGCGTATCTCGCGATACCGGTTGTGCGGAGGGTTACAAGTGCAAGGCTTTACCATCCCTCCTTGCTACGGGGTGGGTTTACCCTGCGGGGAGTGTCGCCACCCCCCCGGTGGGCTCTTACCCCACCTTTTCACCCTTGCCTGTGTCGGGTCTCCACGCCCGACCATCGGCGGTCTCTTTTCTGTGGCACTTTCCCTCGTCTTACGACGGCAGTCCGTTAGACTGACCCCTGCCTTGCTGTAGCCCGGACTTTCCTCTTGAACTGCTTCGGCAGTTCAAGCAACCCCTCGATACCCCTTCGTATTTATATTTTACCATAAAATTGAAAAGAGGGGGAGAAAAAAGGAAGTGATCGAAAAAGAGGGAGGAGTAAAAAAACTTTATTTTTCACCTCTTTCATTTTCTCCTTTTTAGTGCACCATCAACTGGAGCAAAAAACTTTGAAAGTTTAAAACTTTTCCCTCCTATACCTCTCCAATCGATCAATATCAAAGGAAAAAACTACTTTAACCCCCGCTTTTTGGTGTAGCTATTCCAGTCGATGTAGGTTTTGGCTTTTTTAATATCCCCAAATTGCACTTTTTTGTTTCCAATTTCCGCTTCTCCATCGATAAAACTTTTCAACTTCCCTTTAATCTTTTCCCCATTGAAGGTAGTTACTTTTACATTCTCCCCTATGCTCATTTCAAAGTGCCGGGGTTTTGTAAGTTTCCTCTCCATTCCCGGAGAGCTTACTTCAAAAAAGTAGCGACCCTCCATCGGCTCTTCCAAATCCAGAATGGGAGAGAGGAGATTGTTGATTTTTGTGCAGTCGTTGAGGGTTACCCCCCCGGGTTTAGTAATGTAAACCCGAAAAATTTTGTGCTCCCCCTCTTGGGTTTTTTCAATATCGTAAAGTTGACACCCATTCTCCTCTACGATTCTTTTAATTATCTCTTCCATTTTTTACCTCCTGCTGAGAAATTTGGGAATTGATAATTTTCTTAAAAATTCTTTTTTTCACCGGAAAAGGGAGGAGGGAGAGGAGTTTTAAAAGATAGTAGAATCGCCGGGGAAAGGGGTAAAAGGGGGTGCCCCGTCCAATGGAGGAAACAATTCTCTCAACCGCTTCCTCCAACTCCATTAAAAATGGCATTTTAAAAGTGTGACCGGCGGTCATATCGGTTTTAATAAAGCCGGGGAGAATGGTAATTACTTTTTTATCTTCCAAAAGGTAGTAGAGGGACTCCCCATAGGAGTTTAAAGCCCTTTTGGAAGCGGAATAGGGGAGAGAAGTGGGGGAGGCGATAATTGACGCCAAAGAGGAGATTAAAACAATTTTTCCGTTGGGCGGAATAAGGTCTAAAATCTCCGCCAAAAGCCGATGGACGGAGAGAAAATTTATATTGAAAAGTTTTTCAAACTGGGAAGGGGGAGTAAAATCTGGGGCGTGGGGGAGGGAAATTCCGGCGTTGAAAATGGCAATATCAATCTCCTTCCCCTTTCCTCCAATTTCTCTCCCTATTTCCGTTACCTCATCAAGATTGCTCAAATCCACCGGATAAATTTCCACTTTTTCTCCCCATTTTTGCCGGAGCTCTTCCAGTTTCTCTCTGTTTCTGGCTAAAGCAACTATTTGATGCCCCTCTTTTAAATATTTTTCCGCCAGAGCCCGTCCAATTCCCCGGCTTGCCCCGGTGATTAAAATTCTCAACTCCACTCCCTTTTTTTTCAAATTATAACATTGCTCCCATTTAAAAAAAGGAGAAATAGATGTTTGGAGGAGGGTTAAAAAAGAGTTAGGGTCAAAGGAGATAATAATAGATTATTTATTGGAAGGAATAATGGAATTCCGGAAAAATTTGCCTTTATGTTCTCGGATATGGCTTGGGAGAAAATGGACAATCACCCCCCGCCAGTTATCGCAGTAATCTTTAA
>PUXY01000127.1 GCA_009659955.1 Campylobacterota bacterium
GTTTAGCTATAATTTTGGGAAAAAAAGGAGAATAATGGGGAGGTTAGCCCAATTTGATGAAAAGGTTTACTCTATTTTGGAAAAAGAGTTGGAACGGCAAAATTATGGATTGGAGATGATAGCCAGTGAAAATTTTACCCTTCCCGAAGTTATGGAAGCAATGGGGAGTGTTTTCACCAATAAATATGCCGAAGGGTATCCGGGTAAACGATATTACGGAGGGTGTCAATTTGCCGACCAAATTGAGCAGTTGGCAATTGACCGAGCCAAAGAACTCTTTGGGTGTGAGTTTGCCAATGTTCAACCCCACTCTGGAAGTCAAGCAAACGGGGCGGTTTATGTGGCACTTTTGAAACCCTATGACAAACTTTTGGGAATGGACTTGAGCAATGGGGGGCATTTGACCCACGGGGCAAAAGTCAACTTTTCTGGAAAAAATTACACCTCTTTCAGTTATGGCGTAGATCCTGAAACCGGAAGAATCGATTACGACCGGGTGCGGGATATTGCCAAAATTGTAAAGCCCAAAATTATTGTCTGTGGAGCTTCTGCTTATCCCCGGGAGATAGATTTTGCAAAATTTAAAGAGATAGCCGATGAGGTGGGGGCTATTTTAATGGCTGATATTGCCCATATCGCCGGGTTGGTGGTGGCGGGAGAGCACCCCAACCCCTTCCCCCACTGCGATGTGGTTACCACCACCACCCATAAAACCCTCCGGGGACCCCGGGGTGGGTTGATTCTGACCAACAATCCAGAAATTGCCAAAAAGGTCAATTCCGCCATTTTCCCCGGAATTCAAGGGGGACCTTTGGTTCATGTAATTGCTGGAAAGGCGGTTGGATTTAAGATGAATTTAATGGACTCTTGGAAAGAATACGCACGGCAAGTAAAAAAGAACGCCCAAGTTTTGGCGGAGGTCTTGCTGGAGAGAGGCTATCAACTGGTTTCCGGTGGAACCGATAACCATCTGGTATTGGTCTCCTTTTTGGATAAAGAGTTCAGTGGAAAAGAGGCGGAAGAAGCACTGGAAAGGGCAGGAATTACCGTCAATAAAAACACCGTGCCCGGAGAGAAACGGAGTCCATTTGTTACCAGTGGAATTAGAATCGGCTCCCCCGCTTTGACCGCCCGGGGAATGAAAGAGGAGGAGTTCCGATTGATAGCTACCCGGATAGCCGATGTATTGGACGATGTCCACAATAGTGAAAAACAGGCGAAAATCCGGGAAGAGATGCGGGAGTTGGCGTCCAAATTTATAATTTACGATAGACCAACCTATTAATTTCCAAAAAGGGAAAGGTAAACCCCTTTCCTTCTCCAGAAATGGGGAAAAAATAGGCGACTATTTTTAAAGGGGAAGGAGGAAAAAGGGAAAAAACGGGGTAAAATTGGGAAAATAAAAAATGGGAAAAGGGAAGGGTGCCAAAAGGGGAAAATTTGAATCTTCCCCGGAGAAAATCCAATTTAAATGGGAAAATATTCCCCTTAAAAGGGGAAGGAGAAGAGTGAAGTTGGGAAGGGAGAGGGGAAAGGGAGTTTAGCTTTAAATTTGAAAGGAGGTTCCAAATGGCGGAAGAAAAAAAAGAGCCAAAAATGGACAAAGGCGAAGAGAAAGGTCTGGTAGATTTGCGGAAAAAACGGGGGGGAAGTAGTGCATTGGTAAAAGCGGGAACTGCCGTTGCATTGTTGGGAGTTGTAGGGGGTCTGGGGTATGTAGCTTATCAACAATTTTTCAATCAACCGAAAGTTAAAACTTTGGCACCGGTTCCACCTGCTTCCCATATCCCCAAACCGGGTGAAAATATGAAAAATAATCCTATTCCCAATCCTCCGGCTCAAGGGGCAAATCCCCAAGCCCAAGGGCAACAACCGGGTGTAAAAGGTGGAAAAGGGGAGCAACCACCACTTCCTCCACTCCAAGGGGTGCCTCCCACTCCCACCGGTGGGGTAGCCAACAACAAAGGGGGACAACTCCCTCCCCCTCCACCCCTTCCTCCGGCAGGTGCCAAGGGGAACCCACCTCTGCCTCCCGTGGCAGGAAAGGGTCCAGTTCAAGGGGTGCATCCAGCCAATCCAATCCACCAAGGAAAGGGGACTCCTCAACATCCCAAAGGGAATCAGGCTACCAAACCATCTCCCCAACCTACTGCAAAAGGGGCAGGGGGAGAGCCTCCAATGCCAGTTGGATTGCCACCTATTCCCGGCTTAAATCAACCTCCAGCCAATCAACACGCCCTCAACAATCAAAAGCCTGTTAAATTGGCGGCGGTTAATCCGGCTACTTTGACCAACCCCAACACCACCCTTCTTCCCAAAGCGGAGGAGGAGAGGAGAAGAAAAGTAGCCCAAAAACAGGCGACAACATTAAAACGCACCCAACAGACAAAACATCGGGTGGTTCGCCACAAAGTAAAGCGGGTTAAAGTCTACTATATTCAAGTGGCTTCCCTACTCAATAATGATAAACTCTCCTCTTTAATGAGGGAGAGACTGAATCGGGGAGGTTTCCGGTATAAACTGGTCTCCACCAAAGTGGTAATGAACGGAGCAATGGTTCCCGTCCGCCGGGTATTGGTGGGACCTTTCCGGAGTAAAGCGGAAGCGGAAAGTATGTTGAATCGGGTAAGGGCAGAAGTAAACCCCGGTGCCTTTATTCGGGTTTATTATGAAAAGCGATAAATTTCTGGTCGACCAACTCTCCCCTATAGCCCTTTTCTATCAATTAACCTCCCTCTTTCCGGGGGAGAAAGCTTTTCTCTTTGAAAGCGGGATCCAAAATGATGATGGAAACTTCTCCTTTATTTTTATTGGAGAGAGGGAAGGGATAGAGTTTAAAGGGGGGATTCTAACCTATCGGAATGGGGTGCAGGAGTTGGAGATAGAGGAGGAACCCTTCCAATTCCTCCAAAATTACTACTCCAAGGTTGATTCCTCCATCTATCGGGAGTTGAAACAGGAGTTGGGAGTAGGATTTATAGATGGATTTGTAGGGTATGTAGGTTTCGATATAGTGCCCTACTTTGAACCTATTTTAAAACCGGTTTTTTCCCAATTGGAAGATAGGACCTCTATTCCCGACCTCCACCTTATTCGCCCCAAATTGGTGGGAGTCTACTCCCATAGGGATTCAACCTTTACTTTACTCCTCCACTCCCCCGATTTTTACCCTTATTTATCGGAGATTAAAGAGCTACTCTCCACCCCCTACACCCCCCACCCTCTCCGCCGTGCCTATTTGGAAGGGGAGGGGGAATTTCAATTTTCCAAAGGGGAGTTTTGCCAATTGGTGGAGAAGGGAAAAGAGCATATTCGCCGGGGAGATGTCTTTCAACTGGTGCTCTCCAATCGGCTCACAATTCCCGGAAAAGTGGATAAATTTACCTTTTACCGGCTTCTCCGGAGTAAAAACCCCTCCCCCTACCTCTACCATATGGATTTTGGAGAGTTTGCAATTGTAGGGAGCTCCCCAGAGATAATGGTCAAACTTGATGAGGGGGAGATTCTCCTCCGTCCCATTGCCGGAACCCGAAAAAGGGGAAAAAATCTCCAACGGGATTTGGAACTGGAAAGGGAGTTGAGGGGGGATATTAAAGAGCAGGCAGAGCACTTAATGTTGGTGGATTTGGGGCGAAATGATGTGGGACGGGTTGCCAAAAAGGGGTCTGTGCGGGTTACAGATTTTATGCGGGTGGAACGCTACTCCCATGTAATGCATCTGGTTAGCGATGTGGTTGGGGAACTCCGGGAGGATTTAACCCAATTTGACCTTTTCAAGGCAACCTTTCCGGCGGGAACTGTTACCGGTGCCCCAAAAATTAAAGCAATGGAGTTAATTGCCCGGTATGAAAAGGTAAAACGGAGTTTCTATAGCGGAGCAGTGGGATATTTTGGATTTGATGGAAATATGGATACTGCCATTGCAATCCGGACTGCCCTCTGGAAACCGGATAGTTTAATCTTCCAAGCCGGTGCCGGAATAGTTGCCGATTCGATACCGGAACTGGAGTTTAAAGAGATAAACAATAAATTGGGTGCCCTCCGGGCTACCCTCCAGACTTTAACCTCCCCCAAATTGCCGGGGTAGAGAAGGGGAGAGAAATTCTCCTTTTTTTCGTTTCTATTTTTTACCTTTTTCCCCCTTCTTCCAGTAACTCTCCCTTTCATTTATCTATTTTTGTTTTCTTGCCAAAACCTCCCAAAATCTTTTTTCTCTCTTCTCCTATTTGGGGGAGAAGCTAAAAATTTAACTTTCCTACTCAACCCCAATATCTCTCCTCCCCCCGGAGGACTCCCTTTCTCCGGAGAAAAAGGGGAAATAAGAAGAATCACTCCTCTTTTTTGGAAGAAGACTTTTTGGCAAAGGGAAGTTGGTTGGAAGGACTATTTTTGGAAAGGGAATTTTTCTCCTCAAACCCGGTTACCCCCTCTTTCAAAAGTTTCAAAAGGGTGGTGGCATAACTCCCTTTGGGGAGGAAAAAGGAGAGGTTATATTGGGCGTAATCTTTCAAATACTCCTTCTCCAAAATCTCCGGAAAAATCCACCCGGCTCTCCTATCTCCATCTGTCGGCAAATCGGGAAAATAGTTTTTCTCTATCTCCCACGCCTCCTTTTCACTCCTTTTTACCTTCCGCCCCGGCAGGGCTCCGGTAAAAGTTATCTCCTGTTTGGCAAATCTCTCCGGCTCCTCTTCCCCCTCCAAAAGGAAAAATTTTCCAAAGGGGTAGTGCACCATCACCTCCCCGGGGAGGAGTTTAAAGGGGTGGGATTGGGATTTGACAAATTTGATGAGGTCGGGGGAGTAACCCAACTTTTCCAACTCCCGGGGGGAGAGTTCAAAGAGGTTGGAGAGTTTAATCCTTTCCAAAAGCCAATCATTGAAGAGTTTAGATTGGTAGGCATTGATTAAAAATTTCCGTAATCTCCTATCTCTAACCTTTTTTCTCCCCTCCACAATCTCTTTCCCCTCTTTCCAGTTATCTCCAAATTTCCCAAATCTCTGCTCCCCAAAAAAGTTGGGAATCCCAAACTTTTTCACCTCTTTCAATAGGAGATTCAATTTTTTGGCATCGGAGGGGAGAACCTTTTTCAACCGGACAAAAAAGCGGTTGCCTTTCAAGTGCCCAATCTTCAGTTTATTCCGATGGAGATCTTCTTCCACTATTTTAATTTGGGGGTGGGAGAAGGTCCGGAACTTCTCCCGATACTCCCGGGGAACCGAAATCCACTGGAGGGTTAACCCCTCCTTATCTTTGAGTCCCGCATATCCGATATCCTTCAATTTTACCCCCGTGGCGGAGGAGAGGATTTTCAACATTTCCGGGGTGGAGAGCCCCTTTTTCCGGACCTTCAGCATCAACCACTGCCCGGTATGGGCAAAGGGGTAGAGGGGTATCTCCTCCACCACAAAGTTTTTGCTATTTTTATTAAAGTGGAAATTAATCCCCGTGTGGTAGTATAGCACTACCTCCTCCTTTCCTGATTATCTCTTTTACCCGATATGGTCTCTTGCCTTGGGATTCGTAGTAGGTTCTTACCAACATTTCCGCAAGGAAACCGGTTGTTATCAATTGAATCCCTCCAATTAGAAGAACAACTCCAAAGGTAAGGAGAGGGCGTCCCCCGATGGAGTGTCCCAAAATTTTCAAAATGAAGAGATAGACTCCAATCAAAAACCCGGCGGAAAACATTAAAAACCCGATAGTTCCAAAAAAGTGCATCGGCTTTTGACCAAATCGTTGGATAAAGACCAGATACATCAAATCGCTAATTACCTTAAAAATCCGATTGAAACCATATTTGGATTTGCCGTGGAGGCGGGGGCGGTGATTTACCGGAATTTCTGTAATTTTTGCCCCATAAATATCGGCTAAAATCGGGATAAATCGGTGGAGCTCCCCATAAAGCCCCAACCCTTTGGCAACATCTTTCCGAAAGGCTTTGAGGGTGCACCCGTAATCGGTAATTTTGACCCCGGTAACCTTTTGGATAATCTTATTTGCCACTTTACTCAAAAATTTCCGAAAGGGTTCATCTTTTCTTTTTTGGCGAATTCCGGCAACCACATCATACCCCTCCTCCAATTTTTCCACCAATTTGGGAATATCTGCCGGGTCATTTTGGAGGTCTCCATCGATGGTAACAATAATATCCCCGTGGGCAAACTGAATCCCCGCCTCCATTGCGGAGCTTTGCCCATAATTCCGGTTTAGAACCAGAAGGGTAGTCCGGGGGGTCATATGCTTTTTAACCTCCTCTATTGTCCGGTCGGTGCTTCCATCATCGACCAAAATAATTTCGTAATCGAACCCCTCCAACGCCTTTGTCAACTCCTCCAAAAGGGGTTTTATATTCCCTTCCTCATTGTGGATTGGGACTACTACCGATAACTCCATACTCTTCCTTTGTTAAAATCTCCTCCGTTATTTGGGGAAATTATATCCAAAGGGTTCCAATGTTTAACGGCTTAATCCGGGAGGTGGGACGGAGTCTCCAGTTGGGGGGGCGGAGGTTGAAAATAGCCTCCACCCTCTCCCCTAAAATTGGAGATAGTGTAGCGGTAAACGGGGTCTGTTTGACAATTGTCGAAACCGGAAATCGGTGGTTTGTGGTGGAGTTATCCGATGAAACCCTCCAACGGGTGGCGGTAGAGAATTACCGCCCCGGGAAGAGACTCCATCTGGAGCCGGCTCTCCGATTTGGAGAGCCCATCGATGGACACCTCCTCCAAGGACACATCGACGGAATAGGGGTGGTAGAAAGGATAACCCCGGTCAAAACCGGGTGGGAGTTGGAGATTGGAGTCCCCTCCGATTTAATCCCCCTCCTCCCCCCCAAAGGGAGTGTCGGGGTCGATGGGGTTTCCCTGACCATTGCAGAGGTTGGGAAAAACTCCTTCAAAGTGGCGGTAATTCCCCACACCTTCAAAGAGACTTTAATTGGAGAGTATACCCCCGGTCGCCGGGTTAATCTGGAAACCGATCTCTTTGTCCGCTATTTAGACCACCTTTTGGCAACCAAATATCTTTCAAAATCTGGAGAAGGGGTAGAGCCTCTACAAGGAAGAACCGGAGAGAAGGGGAGAAGAGAAGAGGGAAAATATACACACTCCGGCAATTCCACCCCCTCCACCCCTCCTCTTCCCGGGCAAAAATCTCCCCCATTTTCAACTTCCTCCAATCCTTCAACCCCCGACCTCAACTTCTACACCTCCCTCCTCCACTGGTGGTAAAGGGAGAAAATTTACCCTTCCCTTTTATTCTCCTTTAGTCGGGTTAAGACTGCCCGTTGGTGGGCGGTGAGCTCCTCCGCTTGGGCAAGGAGGGCACACGCCTCCCCCAATTGGGAGATGGCGTCGGAGGAGAAGGAGATAATTGAAGATTTTTTCAAAAAGACTTCAGGGGAGAGGGGGGAGTAAAATTTGGCAGTCCCCCCGGTGGGGAGGGTGTGGTTGGGTCCCGCCAGATAGTCCCCTATCGGCTCGGGGGTATTTTCTCCCAGAAAAATCGCCCCGGCGTGTCTAATTTTGGGGAGGAGTTGGAAGGGGTTGGAGGTCATCACCTCCAGATGTTCCGGGGCAATCTGATTCATCAAATCGATAGCCTCCTCCAGATTTTGGGTAACAATTACCACTCCCCGATTTTCTATCGACTTTCGGGCAATCTCCTCCCTTTCCAAAGTAGGGAGGATTTTGTAAATCTCTTCAATTGTCCGGCGGGCAAGTTCCCCATCGGGGGTAATTAAAATTGAGCTTGCCATTTCGTCGTGCTCCGCTTGGGAGAGGAGGTCAATTGCCAGATAGTCTGGTCTGGCGGAGGAGTCGGCAATAATTCCTATTTCACTGGGTCCCGCAATCATATCGATATTTACCTCTCCATAAACCAACTTTTTGGCGGTGGCTACAAAGATATTCCCGGGTCCCGAAATTACATCAACTTTGGGAATGGTTCCGGTTCCATACGCCAACGCCCCGATGGCACCCGCCCCTCCAACTTTGAAGGTTTTGGGAGAGCCCAAAAGGTAGAGGGCACCCAAAAGGAGGGGGTGGGGTCTGTTGCCGATGGTGGGGGTGGTTACGATAATCTCCTTTACTCCGGCAACTTGAGCCGGAATTACATTCATCAAGAGGGAACTGGGGTAGAAGGCTTTTCCGCCGGGGACATAAACCCCCGCCCGGTCTACCGGGGTAACTTTCTGTCCCAAAATTGTCCCATTCTCCTCAAAGGTGAGCCAACTTTTGGGGAGTTGTTTCCGGTGGTAGTTTTCTATCCTCTCCTTGGCAATTTGGAGAGCTTCCCGGAGTTGGGGCTCCAGACAATAGTAACCCGCCTCCATCTCCTCCGGGGTAATCTCCAACTCTTTGGGGGTGGTAGGAGTCCATTGGTCAAATTTGGCAATCTGCTCCATTACCGCCCTATCTCCCCGGGTTTGAACATCTTTCAAAATATCCCGGACAATTTTCTCCACCCCTTCAATATCCATTTTCCCCCGTTGGAGGAGTTTTTGAAACTTCTTTTGAAAATCTGGGCTTTTGGTCTCCAGTAATTCCATTTTTCTTCTCCTTTGGTATTCTTTTTTTGAAAATTTGGGAGATTTTCTCTTTTCGGACTCTCCTCCCCCTTTTCCCAACTCTCTTCAAAATTGTAGAAAAAATTTGAAATTTTGGAGGGAAGAGGTCAAATCTTCCCTATCTCCAACTTCTCCCCCTTTTTCCAATTCTCCCCCAGTCTCAATTTGGGGAGTAATTTACCGGTAAATTTCCCAACTCCCCTTTCCATTTTTGGGGAAACGGGAGTCCAATTGGGGGGCAATTCTCCCCATCTCTCCCTATCCCAAAAGAGTTGTAACGCCTTTTTTCCGCTCTTTCTACAGGAGTGGGTATCCCAAACCCCTCCCACTACTCCCCCCACCAAGGGAACCATTCTCCCCAATGCCCGTTTCCCCCCCATTTTCAAGAGGGCTTTGGAAGTCCCCTTTTTGATTAGGGTATGTTTCAAACTCCCTTTTCCCAAATTGAGGAGGATTTTCCCCTTCTCTTCCTCCCAGTTTTCCACCTCCTCCCCTGCCAAAATGGAGAAAATTTTCAGTTTGGTCTCCCAGTGATGGGGGTCATATCCCCCCAAAATTGCCAACCCGATGCACATTTCCAATTTGTGCCGGAGAAGGAGATAGAGATTGGCGGAAATTGCCACCGGCATCAGAATCCCTCCCCCCAATCCGGCTACAAACCCCACAACTCCACATCTGATTTGGTAATGGT
Organism: Campylobacterota bacterium; assembly: GCA_009659955.1. Lineage (GTDB taxonomy): Bacteria > Campylobacterota > Campylobacteria > Campylobacterales > Nautiliaceae > PUXY01. The sequence continues at coordinate 9,261 of PUXY01000127.1, forward strand.
CTACCAATCGGAGAGGGTGGGGTAGCTCCTCCACCTTTTTCCGGGCGGGGGAAATTAATTTTTCATAGAGCTCCTCCACCCCCCGGGCTAAATCCCACTTTTTTCCTCCCATTTTTCACCTTTCTCCCGATTCAACTGGCTATAATAGCCGGAAAATAGAGAAAATAGGGTTGAAAGAGATGGATATTTTTACCAAATTTAAAAGGAGTGCCCCCCCGGAGGAGGAGTCTCTCTTGCCGGTGGCGGAAAAAATTGTCAGAGAGGTGGAGAAACGGATTAAAGGGAAAAGGTGGCAAATTAAATTGATGTTGGCGGTCTTTTTGGCAGGGGGACATCTCCTTTTGGAAGACCGCCCGGGGGTGGGAAAAACCACCCTTGCCAAAACCTTTGCCCAAGTGTTGGATTTGGAGTTTAAAAGAATCCAATTTACCTCCGACCTCCTTCCCAGTGATATTATTGGAATCAACTATTTTGACCTCAATCTCCGGGAGTTGAAATTTAAAAAAGGTCCTATTTTTACCGAAATTTTGTTGGCAGATGAGATTAATCGGGCATCTCCCAAAACCCAAAGTGGAATTTTGGAGGCAATGGAGGAGAGGCAAGTTACCATCGATGGAAAAAGTTACCAATTGAGCCCCCACTTTTTTGTAATTGCCACCCAAAACCCGTTGGAAGAGAGTGGAACTTTCCCCCTCCCCTTTTCCCAATTGGATAGATTTATGGCGGTTACCTCCATCGGTTACCCCGATAGGGAGGCGGAGAGGATAATTTTGAAGGGGGAGGAGTTTCCACCGGTGGAATCTATCTCCAGAGAAGTGGTGGAGGAGTTGAAAAGGGAGGTGAAAAAGGTGAAAGTTTCAGACCCGGTGGTGGAAATGGTTTTGGAAATAGCCAACTACACCCGGGGGAAATTGTTTAAAGTGGGGCTCTCCACCCGGGGAGCTTTGGGGATTGTGGAGTTGGGGAAGAGTTGGGCTAAACTCCACAATCGGGATTTTGTAATAGATAGGGACATTTTAGACCTCCTGCCGGTAACCCTTCCCCACCGGATTTTACCGGAAGACCCCCAACTGGACTATTTAACCTATCTGAAAGGGAAATTGGCTTAATTTCCTTCCCTTTTTGTTATTATTTAACTCAATTTTGGAGTGAAAAATAAGGAGCTGACGGGATATGGGCGAGCACTATTTTGAATTGCAGGTGAAAGTTGACAAGTTCCGGGAGGAAGTGGAATCCTTTCTTCTGGATCAGATTTACACCGGAATTGAAGAGCGGGACGGGTGGCTGATTCTCCGGGGGGAGGAGAGTTTCGATACTTTAATACCCAAATTGAAAGAGTATGTATCCGCACTGGAGGAGCTTTTCCAAACCCCTATCCAATTGGAAATCCACCAAGAGAAAAAACGGAATCGGGACTGGATTGAGGAGTATCGCCACTCTGTAACCCCCATTGAAGTGGGGGATTTTTATATCCGCCCCAGTTGGGAGGAGTCCCGCCCCAATAAAATGGAGATAGTTATCGACCCGGCGTTGGCGTTTGGAAGTGGACATCACGATACAACCCGGGGGTGTCTCACCTTTATCCAAAAGGTGGTAAAACCGGGGGTCTCCTTCCTTGATGTGGGGACTGGCTCCGGAATTTTGGCAATCGGTGCCGGAAAATTGGGTGCGCGGGTTTCCGCCTGTGATACCGATTGGCAGGCAGTCCAAAGTGCCAAAAAGAATGCCAAACTCAATGGGGTTGAATTCAATGAACTTTGGCAAGGGTCTGTAATTGGACTTACCCACTGCTATGAAATTGTTACCGCCAATATTACCGCCGATGTGCTCCTATTTTTGGCTTCAGACCTGAAACGGGTTGCCCGAGATTATCTAATTTTATCGGGGATAATCGAAAAATATCGGGACAAAATTTTGAAAAAATATAGGGAGTTGGAATTGGTTGACGAAATAAATAGTAACGGCTGGGTTACCCTTTTACTGAAGGGAAAAGATGAAAAAAAATAATTGGTTTGACAAAAATCCCCTCCTCCTCTTTGTAATATTGGCGATAATAATTATCGCCTTTTTCCGGGTGCTCTCCCCTACCAATGGAGTTTTAAATCCGATGGGGGGTAAACGGATAACTTTAACCTACTCCCAAGTAAAAAATTTGATAGAGGAAGGGAAAGTTGAATATGTAGGCATCGGGAAAAATGAGCTTAAAGTGGAGTTGAAAGATGGGCGAATGGCGGTGGTGCAGAAAGTGCCCAACGACCCTACTCTAATTCAACTTTTGGATAAACATAAAATCCCCTACTCCGCCTACAACGATGTAAACTGGTTTAAACAATTTCTGTTGGGGTGGGTAATTCCCCTCCTAATCTTTTTCGGTATCTGGATGTTTTTGGGAATGCAACTCCAACGGCGAGCCGGGGGACTTTTTGGGAAAAGTAAATTGATTAAGAGTGAAAAACCCAATGTAAAATTTACCGATGTTGCCGGAAATGAGGAGGCAAAGGAGGAGGTGAAAGAGATTGTGGACTTCCTCAAAAATCCCCAACGCTATATTGAATTGGGGGCAAAAATCCCCAAAGGGGTGTTGTTGGTGGGACCCCCCGGAACCGGAAAAACCCTTTTGGCAAAGGCGGTTGCCGGGGAGGCAGATGTCCCCTTTTTTGCGGTCAGTGGGAGTAGTTTTGTGGAGATGTTTGTAGGGGTGGGGGCTGCCCGGGTTCGGGACCTCTTTGAACAGGCTAAAAAGGAAGCCCCTTCCATCATCTTTATCGATGAGATTGATGCCATCGGAAAAGTCCGCTCCGCCAGTGGATTGGGGGGAAATGATGAACGGGAGCAGACCCTCAACCAACTTTTGGCGGAAATGGACGGATATGACTCCAATGAACCGGTAATTGTGTTGGCGGCGACCAACCGCCCCGAAATTTTAGACCCCGCCCTCCTCCGCCCCGGGCGGTTTGACCGGCAAGTTTTGGTGGATAAACCCGACTTTAAAGGGCGGGTGGAGATTTTGAAAGTGCATGTAAAAGAGATTAAATTGGGGGACGATGTCAATCTGGAGGAGATAGCCCGAATGACCGCCGGATTGGCGGGGGCAGATTTGGCAAATATTGTCAATGAAGCAGCGTTATTGGCGGGACGGAAGGGGAAAAAGGTGGTCAATCAAGAGGAGTTTGTGGAGGCGGTGGAACGGCAAATTGCCGGTTTGGAGAAAAAGAGTCGCCGGCTCAATGAACGGGATAAAAAGATTGTCGCCTACCACGAAAGTGGACACGCCGTCGTGGCGGAGGTAATTCCCGAAGCCCGGAAGGTGAAAAAGGTCTCCATTGTGCCCCGGGGATTGGCAGCGTTGGGGTATACCCTCAATCTTCCGGAGGAAGACCGGTTTTTGATGCAGAAAAAGGAGTTAATTGCCGAAGTGGACACCCTTTTGGGGGGAAGGGCGGCGGAGGAGCTCTTTATCGGAGATATCTCCACCGGAGCCGGAAACGATTTGGAGAGGGCTACCGATATTGTCCGGTCAATGGTGGCAATTTACGGAATGACCGATGTTGCCGGATTGATGGTATTGGAGAAACATACAAGCCGATTTTTGGGGGGATTTGCCGAGCAGAGGGAGTATTCTGAAAAAACCCAAGAGGAGGTAGACCGGTTTATTAAAGAGTTTTTGGAAAACCGCTACAACTATGTAAAGGGGATTTTGAAAGAGTATACCCCGGTAATTGAAAAAATGGTGGAGGAGCTCTACAAATATGAAGTGGTGGAAGGGGAGCGGGTTCGACAATTGATAAAACTTTTCCAAGAGGGGAGATTGGAAGAGGCAGACCAATTGCCACCCCCCAACTCCACCGGAAAAGGGGAAAATAGAGAAGAGTCCACCCAAATAGAAGGGCAAAGGGAGGGGGAGAAGAGGGGAGAAGCCACGGGAGGAGAAAGTGGTAGTGGGGAGAGACTCTCCCAATCTGAAGGGGAGAGAAGGGAAGAAAAGGAAGACAACTCCACCCACTCCGATAAAAGGGGAGCAGTGGAGACCTCAACTGGAGAAAATGGAGAAAGTCGTAACTCCTCCGGCGAGGGAGAGGGAGTTGAAGGGGAAGAAGATGGAAAAAGAGCGGAAAATTTGACCCCCTCCCCTTCCTCCAAAAAAGGGGAAGAAAAAAGGGAGAGTAGCACCGGAGATTTATCCGAAAATAGGGAAAAGGGGACTCAATCTCCCAGTAAAGCCGAAAAAAGAGCGGAAATTGACCCAAAAAATCTGAAAAATGGAGGGGAAAATGGCAACTAAAAAGGTAAAAGAGCGGAGTGATTTTATTCTGAAGGAGGGGTATCCTGTAGTTGGAGCATTGGGGGGTGTGGCAGTGGTGGCAACCCTTTTCAATATCTCCCCTTTGGCAACCCTCCTCTTGTGGGGGGCAACTTTGGGGGTGGCTTGCCTCTACCGAAACCCTCCCCGGAATCCGGAAGATGAGGGGGAAAATCTCCTTTTGGCTCCGACCGATGGGGAAGTGGTCAAAGTGGAAGAGGTGGAGAAGTCCCCAATTTTGGAACGGGAGGCGGTGAAAGTTTCAATTAAAACTGGATTTTGCGATGTCCATATCCCCCGGAGTCCCGTCGATGGAGAGTTGGAGAGCCAAAAGAGACTCCACGGAGTTTTTCTCCCCCTCTCCTCCCCCAAAGCCCAACGGCTAAACTCCCAAATCCACTACCTTTTTAAAACT
>PUXY01000128.1 GCA_009659955.1 Campylobacterota bacterium
CCCCCCAAATTCTATATCTCTTTGATGGAGTAAAAATCGAAAGCAAAAAGTGTATTACAACTTCCAAAGCCAGTAAATATAATCTTTATCGTCTGATGATAGAGTATAAGTATCAGACAAAATGGAAAATAGTCTCTACTCCAATAGAAATAAAAATTATTATTTTGCAAGCCCATTTAAAAAAAGATGGAGGTTCATAAAAAATTTACTTTTTTTGTAATTAAATTTCCCATATATTTAATTCTTTTCTCTTTTTAATAAAAGAGAGTTAAAATCTTTCACACAAATTAATTCCAAAAGGAGGACCTATGCTCAAAAAAGTTTTGTTGGCAGGATTGGTTGCAGGATTGGCGTTGGCTATTCCTATGAGCCAAGATGTAGCCCACGCAAATCAAGCTGGAGGAAAAACCCAAATTGCCAATAGCGACCTCAAGTCTGAAACCAATGTAAAAAGCCAATATATCCAAGGGCGGGATAATAGTGTGCAAGCTGGGGGAATCAATGTGGCTAAAGGAAGCCAAATCGGAAATAGCTCTGTAAAAGACGAAACCAATATTGGACAACAAGGGGTAAGAGGTAACGGAAATGAAGTTCAAACCGGGGGAGTAAATATCGGTCAATAATCTCCAACCTCTCTTTTCTCCCCTTCTATTTTTATATCCCAAAACACTTAATCGGAAGTTAACCAAGGAGACGGGAATGAAAAAATGGGGGGTAATTGGACTCTTTACCGGAGTTGTAGTAATGGCAATTCCATTTGTCAGGCAACATAATGGAGCTACCCAAATTGCAAATACAAAAATAGAATCCCTTACCCAAATCAAAAGTCAACAGATTCAGGGACGGGACAATCAGGTTAAAACCGGGGGAGTTAATGTAGAAAAGGGGACTCAAATTATCAATAGTCAGTTGAAATCTATTACTATTGTGGGCACCCAAAAGGTAAAAGGGAGTGGGAATAATGTGGAAGTAGGGGGAATTGAGGTGGGAGATGGAAAAGTGAAGGGGCAGACAGGAGAGGGCAATTAATTTCCCTTTTTCTATCTGGGAGATAAATACCTCCAAGGGAAGCAGGGAGAGGGAGGTGGGAGCATTTCAATAAGTTTGGTGTTTATTTTTTCCCACAAAAGAAGAGAGCCAATCGATTCTTCTCCTATTAAAAATTTTATCTTTTCTCATCAATACCGCTATTTTATCTCCCCTTTGAAGATTCAAATTATCTCTCTCTTTGGACTCTTTAGTGAATTTTTTTTGGAAACATTTTTTTTGGGAATCTTTTTTCCAGATCCATTCCCATATTGGAAATACCCATCGGAATATTTGTCCACTTTCGAGAGACCCTTTAAGTTCAAATAGAGCATTTCCATTCTTACCTATAGAGGGAAGAAAGGGAATCTCCTCCCCTTATATCCCACCACCCCATTTCTTCAATTTTCAAAATTTTCTACTACACCCTCTGCCTCTTTCCCTTACAACTATACCCAAAAATAGAAAAAGGGAGATTGTTGGAGAAAGGAAAAAAGAAGTCTCTTCCCCTCTCTCTACTCTTTTTGAACATTTTCTTTAGTAATTTGAACACTTTCTTTAATAATAATTACCGGTTGATTGGGGGGTATCAATTGGGCAGTCTGAATCAAAATCCCCTCTCCGGAAAAGTTCAAAAGGGGGAGTAAATTGGACTCTACTCCCTTTCAAAACTCCAATTTTTACTTCACTTTTGACCACCTTTTTGTTCTTGTGGAAGCTTTTTACCGGCAATTGAGAGGAAAATTTTGAAAAATAGAGCTACTCCTTAATGAATCTATATTCTCCTTATCCAAACTTGAACCCCTAAAAAGATAAAATTGTTCGGGAATTTAACAACTTTCCTCCAATCGTCTCCAGTGATTCACTGTTCCAAAAGGCTAATTTGAGCTTTTTGGGGTAGATTTAATTTAATTCAATCTTCTGAAGAGAGGAGGGAAAATATCTATTTCCCTTCAATTACTACTCCTCCGCTCCGGATTAAATTGTGTTGTCCAGTAATTTTTACCCGGGGACTCTTTTTGAGAGAAGTATCGATTCGGGAGTGGTGAATCTCCCCTTCCACTATTTTGGGATTTACAACCAAAATATTTGGGGAGAAAGTAGAAGGGAAGGGAGAGGCACTATTGGTATCGCCCCCATTTCTCCCCCACGAAAGGAGAAAATGAGAGGGACTATTTTTTACCTTTAAGGTAGCGGAAGAAGAGGAGAAGGGGGCAGGGGCGGAAATGGGAATAGCGTTTCCCAAAAAGAGTCCCAATCCAATTCCTATTCCCTTTTTTAGGAAAAAACTTCCCTTTACCATTATCTTCCCCTCTCCTTTTGCCAATTTTTGAAAGCGGTTTGATAATTGAGACACCCTATTTTATCGCCCATTTTACAAGCCCTTTTAAACATCAAAAGGAGATGTGCCCGGGAGATGGGACGGAAGCCGGAAAAGTAAAGGAGTGCCAAATTATTCAAGCACCCTCCATTTTTATCTTTGCATAAAAGGAAAAATCGATAAGCCTTTTTCCATTGATGTTGGAGATAGTAGTAATTTCCCACCAAAAGACAACTTTGGGTATCCCCCTTTCCACATTTCAATTTCCATTGGGTCAATTGATGGGGAGAGGGGGAAAAAGTTGGAAAAGAGGGGTTTTGGGAACCTATTGCTATTCCGACTGCAACACCCAGAGAGAGAATAATCTTTACCATTGGAGAACCTTTTTTTCAAGGAAAAAGGTTATTGGAGAAGTGGGGTGCGGGTTTGGAGAATCTTTTCCATCTCTTGAGCCATTTGGGTATACCACTCTTTCCCCTTTTGGGAGGGGTAGAAGGAGGGGAGATAGTGGAGTTCAACTACCCCGGGGACAATTTTTTTTCCTTGGAAAATTGTCGGAAATCCCACAATTACAAAAGGTTGAACTTTCAAATTGAGCCGTTCGGGGATAATCCGGACACCCTTTTTAAAGGGAAGGAGTTTGGTAGGGTCTTTCCGGTTCCGTGTCCCTTCGGGGAAAATTACAACCTTAAATCCCTTTTGGGTAACCTCTTTTACCCTTTTAAAAACTTTCAAAGTCGATTTTTTATCTTTCCGGTCTACCAAAATCATTCCACTCTTTGTTACCAAATTTCCAAAAATTGGGTAATCTCCAATCTCTTTTTTGGCTACCCAGATTAGCTTTTCTGGAATTAGACTCTCCATTAAGGCAATATCCATAATGGAAGTGTGGTTTCCCATTAAAATATTGGCGGAAGAGTCCAGTTTTCCAAAAACTTTTACTTGGGTAGTAACCAGTTTAATCAATTTTTTTGAGCACTCTTTCCGGTAAAAGGACTCCTTTTGGGGATTGAACTTTACTTTGATGGCAGTCCAAAGAAGACAGAAAAAACCATATCCTCCCCTCCAGAGGGAGGAGAAAAAATTACCGGAGTTGGTCATTTTTAACCCACCCTACCCGGTTTTGAAAGTAGATTTTTGTGTAATCTTTATATTTCCGGAGGACTTTTACCTCCATTGCTTCGTGGGTGGTATAGAAAACGGTAGATTGGGGAGTTGGGAGAATTCTAACTTGGGCACCTGCTACCAACACTTTATCCCGATAGGGGAGATTGAGATAGGCAAAGTAGCCGAGACTCAAAAGTGGGAAGATTAAAAGCCACCATCTCTGGTAAACCAATACCGCCAAAATGCCAATGGCGGAAACAACCATTAACGCCACATTGACCGGTTCGTCCAACAGATTATTTTCTGGGCGGATATCGGTTTGGGTTGTAACCTGTTCCAATTTTAAATTGAGGGGCACCTCAACTTTTTCGAAACTTTCTCCATTGTTGGGAGAGAAATAGTAAAACTCCACTTTTTTAATGGAGCGGGGGATTATAGTGTAAAACTGCCCTTCAGTGGGGGAAAGGAGGGTAAAATTCTCTTCCCCCAACCCCAATCGGAATGGGGCAATAGTTCCCCCTTCACTTTTAAGGTTAAAGGAGAGAATAGTGGTATTCTGGTCATAGGGGGTAGCGGCTACACTCAATACTTCCACTTTATCTGCTACTACCCCGGTAAAATTTTTAGGATAAGGTTTGGGCACCGGTTTTAGGTGGATATATTTGGAGAGTTTTATAGTTTTGAGAAGGGTGGGTCCGTGGATTAAAATCTCTGGACTCTTTTTGGAAGCGTAAAAGCTTAAATTTAAATCGTAGATGTAGGGGGAGGGGTGGGAAATATTGACTTCTACTCCCCTACTGACACTGAAATTGTAGTCCATCGGCTTGGAGGAGAGAAGTTTCAATCCCATCTCCACCTTTTCCCCGGGAAAGTAATACTCTTTGGTTCCCGATGGAGTAATTAGAAGTTTTCCCCAACTTTCCAATGGTAAAAGGAGAAGGAAGAGTAAGAAGGTTAGTAATTTTTTTTTACCCATTTTTAGTTTTTCGCCTTTTTCCTGTTGAATATTTTGGTTCGACACGCCAATTTATACCGATCCAACAGATTGTGGATATAGGATAGGAATCGTTTTTTTGCCTTCCCTGCCAAAATGAATTTTGCCTCTTTACCTTTAAATTTGAAGGGGTTTATCCATCGATGACTTTTCATAACTCCAAAGTGGAGATGGGGACCAGTTGAGAGTCCACTATTTCCCAAATAACCAATAACTTGTCCCGCTTTAACCCGTTGTCCCCGATGGATATGTGCCCACCCTTTCAAATGGGCGTAAAGGGTGATATAACCACTCCGATGTTTAATTTTAACTGCCCGACCATATCCCCCCATTCGCCCTTTGAAAATTACAACTCCAGAAGCTACCGCTTTTACCGGAGCTCCATAATAGGAGACCAAATCTACCCCCTCGTGCATTCTCCACCGGTGGAGGATTGGGTGGAACCGCATACCGAAAGGGGAGGTAATTTTGTAGTGGCTCAGAGGTGAAACAATCATTTCCCCTTTCAAACTCCGTCCATACTGGTCATAGTAGCGGTGATCCACCGGATTTAGAAAGGCTACTTTAGTATAGTAACGATTGGATATTGTAGCAAATAGAATTTCAACTTTTTTAACTTCTCCAAATCGGGTTTTCTTTTTAAATATTACCCCTACCCGTGTTCCCCGGGGTAATTTGTAAAAGTCTACTTTATGTTGGAAAATTTTCTGAATTTGGAGAGCAACTTTATTGGTATGGGTCTTTTCAAAGAGATCGTAACTTAAAGAATTCTCTATTGGCACTTCAACTTTTTCAGTTTTAGTAATATATTTGACTGGAATAATTTTGGCTATATATTTCTTCCCTTTTCTAATAATCTGAAGCTGTTTTCCTCCACCCAATGGAATTAAAGCTTGCTTTATACTATCTTTATCTTTAAGTAAAAAGATTCTGGAACCTGTCGGAATTGTTCTCAATGCCCGTTTTACTTGATTGGGGAGAGAGTAGTATAAGTCCAAAGAAATATTGTGTGCCGAAAGAAAATGGGTAAAGGTTTTACCCGACTGCCAATTTTCCGTCTCTATCCGGTAACTGAACGCCAATGCCGGAATTAATAGAAGGGGTAAAAATCTTCTCATTGGAAAAATCCTTTCAACATTTTTATCCCATCTTCCCCTCCCAAAATAGAGTCCATTGCCCTTTCTGGATGGGGCATCAGTCCAAAAACATTTTTCTCCTTGTTGCAAATTCCCGCTATTGCATCTACACTTCCATTGGGGTTCAATTCTTCCCCATTTTCATCACAATATTTGAGCAAAATCTGCCCATTATCATACATCTCCTTTAAAGTATCATTATCTACCCGATAATTTCCTTCGGCGTGGGCGATGGGGATATTTAAAATTTCCCCCTTTTCACACTGGGATAGAAATTGGTTTTCATTATTTACCACTTTCAAATGGTGAAATTTGGAAATGAAATGGAGGGACTCATTCCGGGTCATTGCCCCCGGGAGGAGATGGGACTCCAACAAAATTTGAAATCCATTGCAAATACCCAAAACTTTTCCCCCTTTTTGGGCATACTTTTTTACCTCCTCCATTACTGGAGAGAAACGGGCAATTGCTCCACTCCGGAGGTAATCTCCATAACTGAATCCTCCCGGTAAAACTACCAAATCAAATTTTTTCAATTTGTCGGTGTGCCATACAAATTCAACTTGGGCTCCCACTTTTTCAAACGCCCATTTGGTATCTCTATCGCAATTGGTGCCGGGAAAAACTACCATTCCAACTTTCATTGGAGAATCTCCACCGTGTAGTTTTCAATTACCGGGTTTGCCAAAAGTCGGTCTGCCATCTCTTTGACCTCTTTTTCCGCCTCTTCTACACTTTGGGCTTTCAGTTCTATTAAAATCTGTTTGCCAATTCGGACATCTTCTACATTTTTAAACCCCAAATTTTCAAGGGCGTGATGCACCGCTTTCCCTTGGGGATCCAACACCCCCTTTTTCAAATGGACATTTACTATTGCCTTCATTACTGCCCCTCCTTCAGTCTATTCAAAACTTCCTGATACGCTTCCTTAATATTTCCCAAATTGAACCGGAAAAGGTCTTTGTCCATCTTTTTCCCGGTCTTTTTATCCCAAAGCCGACAACTATCGGGGGTAATCTCATCGGCTAAAATTATTTTTCCTTCCTTATCTTTTCCAAATTCAATTTTAAAATCTACCAGAGTTAGTCCAATTTTATCAAAGAAATGAATCAGAAATCTGTTAACTTTTTTTCCATATTCCCGCAGTTGCTCCAACTCCTCCCTATTTTCCACCAATCCCAAAATGAGGGCGTGGTCATCATTGATTAAAGGATCGTTGAGGTCATCGTTTTTATAATAGAACTCTACAATTGGAAAAGGTAGTTTTTCCCCTTCGGGAAGTCCCAATCGCCGGGCTAAACTTCCGGCAACAATATTTCTGACTACCACCTCAATGGGAATTATTTCCACCCGCTTTACAAGAAGTTGGGTTGGGGAAAGCTCTTTGAGAAAATGGGTGGGAATCCCCTCCTTCTCAAGGGCTTGGAAAATAATGGAAGTGATTTGACAATTTAAACTTCCTTTCCCCTCCTCCTCCTCTTTCTTTTCTCCATTGAATGCAGTCAAAGAGTCTTTAAATTGACAAATTACTTCCTCTGGATTCTCTGTTTTAAAAATTTTTTTGGCTTTTCCTTCATACAGGAGTTCCATTTTACCGCCTTTTTTATGTATGATTATAACAACAATCCCCTATTGGCACAAATTTTTATCTCCCTTCTTCAATCGATTCAAAGTGGAAAGTTATACTATTTGGAAAATTAGGAAAGGGTTAAATTTGGAGAAGGAAAACCCCAACAAGAGAGAAGAAAAAAACAGAAAAAGGGGATTTATCTCTCCTTTTCCCTCCGATTTTGAAAAGGTGGAGGAGAGGGGAAGGGAGCCGTGGCTCTCCAAAAGTAATCTGGAAAAAAAATTATTACTCTCTCTGGAAAACTCCTCTTCCCTTTTTTCTTTACCCTTTCAATCCCCTGCACCGGCTCTATTGGCATTTTCAGGAGGCATCGACTCCTCCGCCCTTTTCCATTGGCTTAATCTCCATAAATTCCCCTTTGATATTGCTCTGGTCAACTACAAGACCCGCCGGGAGAGTGATAAAGAGATGGAAAGGGCTCTCCAATTGGGGAAAATGTATGGAAAAAGGGTCTATGTAACCTTTTGTAAACTCCCAAAGTTTTCAGAAAATGGAGCCCGCCGGTGTAGATATAGATTTTTTTATCGATTGATGGAAGAGTATAAATATCAAACCCTGATTTTAGCCCATCAATTAAATGATAGATTGGAGTGGTTTTTGATGGAGTTGGGAAAGGGGGCTGGGGTTGTGGAGATGGTGGCGATGGAGGAGTGGGAGAAACGGGAGAGGTTTTGGATTTGGAGACCTTTCGCTTTCTGGAGTAGAAGGGAGATTTTGGAGTATCTCCACCACTATAAAATCCCCTATTCGGTCGATACTACCAACCAAGATTTAAACTTCCATCGGAATTTTATTCGACACACTTTTGCCGATAAATTTCTCTCCCTCTATGAAAAGGGGGTGAAAAAAAGTTTCCACTATCTGGAGAGGGATAAATCTGAACTTCTTCCAGAAATAAAGGAGATAGGGAAAGTCTACTTTTTTCCCATTGGAACCCCTTGGAAAAATCTCAGGGGAGTAGACAGGATAGCCAAAAGGTTGGGGGTAATAATGAGTGCTTCCCAACGGCGGGAGATTCTCCGGCAAGGTTTTAAAGGGGTAATTTCAGGAAAGGTAGCAGTAGACCATAATGCTAAACTGATTTTTGTAGCCCCTTTTGTTAAAATTTCCCTCGGTAAAATTCGGGAAAAATGTAGACAATTGGGTATCCCTCCCAAAATAAGGGGGTATGTAGTAAAGGAAAATTTATGCGATATGTTGTCTACGGCGATATCCACGGCTGTTTGGAAGAGTGGGAGGAGTTGAGACGATTTGTTCCCAAAAATAGTATAGAGATTTGTGTAGGAGATATTTTAGATAAAGGTCCCTTTTCAATTGAAGCATTGAGATATGCCCGGAAAAATAAAATTTTATCGGTGCTTGGAAATCACGAATTTAAACATCTCCGGAAGTGGTGGGGGAGAAATGTTATTTTAGATGAAAATCAAAAGGAGGTTTACTCCCAGTTGAGAAAGGAGGATTTTGAATATCTCCAATCTATGCCCTTTTTTTTTAAACTGAACCATTTAACTATTCTCCACGCAGGAATTACCAATCGCCTCCATCTAAATAATCTCTCTTTTTCCAAATTGAAAAATTTACTTTACATTAGGGAGATAGATGAGGAGGAGAATCCCCTTCCCCTCCATCACGGAAATAATTACGCTACTTTTTGGACTGAAAAATATACAGGAAGGGAGGGGTTCATTGTGTATGGACACACCCCTTTTTTGGAAATTCGCCGGGAATTCTATTCGGTAGGGATAGATACAGGGGTAGTATATGGAAATAAATTGACTGCCCTTATTATTTCCGATACCCTTAAGCCGTGGGAGTTTGAAGTAATTCAAGTAAAAGCCAAACACCGGTATACGGAACCTCTCCGGGAATTGACTCTACCCACTTGCCACTCCTTTTCTGGGGAGAAAAGAAACTAATCTCTTTCGACTATTTTCAAAATTTTTTCAATCCTTTTATTTCTAAAGCGAATTGATTTATAATCTATTTAAAAGAAGGATATTGAAAAGGAGAAAGTATGAAAAAAAAGCTCTTTTCCCTATTTTCTGCGGGAATGGTTATTCCCATTTTAACTGGCTGTGTTCCTTCAACCACCCCGGAAGGGGTAAAGTGCAATATTGAGGGGAAGGAGGTAACAATTGCCCAAAATAAAATTCAAACTTTGACGGGGAGAGTTCAAATTTTGGTAAAAGATAGTCCCCAAACTGGGACTACCCAAAAGGTCTACTATTTTGCCACCGAGACTGGAGCCCGATACAAATTGGAAAGTTGTGGAGATAGAGGAATCTTGGAGACCCTCTCCCCCAATCGACAAGTAACATTGGAGGGAGTAGTGGAGGGGGGAGTTTTTTATCTTTTAAATCTCAAATAAAGGAAAAAAGATGGGTAAAAAAAGGGTGTGGATAGGAAAAATAATTCTACTTTTTCTTTTGATGGGAGGGGTTTTCAGTTGGGGAATTGAAGTGGAAGGGAGAGTTTTAACTCTCATTATTGATGGAAAAAATGGAAAAAGTGAAAAGGTGCAATACCTTAAAACTTCTTCGGGAAAAATCTATAAAATTGCCAATCGGAATGATATTGGGGATAAATATGTGGTTATCGATGGGAATGTGGGAGCAAACACAAAAGTGGTTGGAGGTGTAAGGGAAATCTATGTAACCACCTATCGGAAAGCTTCTCCCAAAAATAGCTTGATGGTATCAGAGCCAAATCAAGTTGTCGGGGAGCAGAGAATGTTGGTTGCCCTTTTCAACTACCCCGACGATAAAACCCAACCCTTTACACTGGACGATATTAAAAATTATGTGGAAAATGATAGTGATTCTGTAAATGAATTTTTTAAAGAAAACTCCTATAATAAAGTCTACTTTACCGTTGATTATCTCGATTGGGCTACCCTTCCCCGGAAAAGCACCGACTATAAAGGTGATGAAAACTTACTTCTTCAAGATAGTATTAAAACCATCGATAGTAAAGTAAATTTCCGGAATTACAATCGCCTCTGTTTTATCTATAATGTGGTAAAAGATGTCTGGTGGGCAGGATTGGGGAGTATAGGAACTTGGTCTATTTCTACCGGTGATGGAACAGTTGAAGCGAGTATCGATTGGATAAATGGAGTATATCTCAATCCCGAAAAGTATGGCACTACCGACGGAAAAACTATTATTGCCCACGAATTGGGACACAATTTCGGATTTTGGCACGCCTCTTCTATCCAGTGTGCCCTAACCACTGGATATGTGCCAGAAAATCTAAATTTTCCAGATAAAAGTTGCAGTAGTTACAACGAGTATGGAGATGCCAACGATATTATGGGAAATAGTTACAACTACGAAAATTTCTCCTCTATCTGGAAAAATAGTGTTGGTTGGTTAACCGATGTGGTAACTGCTCTCCAAGATGGAAGTTATACCCTCTATTTTGTGGAGCAAACCCAACACACTCCCCGGGCTTTGAGGGTTCCAATTGGGAGAGATAATCGGGGAAATACCTACTACTATTGGATTGAGTATCGGACCAACGATAGTTCAATCTCCAAATTTGATAGAACCAAAGGGGTGCAAGTTAGAGCCTATTTCCCCCCCTTTTACATCGACTCCTCCTCTAAAACCAACTCTCTCCGGTTTGTAAAAGATGATACCGGAACCTTTTACGATGTTACCACGGATCAACCCTTTATAGACAAATACCGGGGAATTAAAATCTCCCTCAATAACGAAGTAGATGATGGGGTAAACTCCTATGTAACTTTGGGGGTGGAAGTGCCAAAATTGATAGTAGATCCAATCTTTACAGATTATGGAACCATTTCCGGCTCTGAAGAGGAGAGTATTACCATCACCAATAAAGATACTTCCCCCGTAACTATTAAATCCCTCAATATGAAAGGGGATACTCCCAGTGAATTCTACATCTCTTCCGATGGGTGCACCGGTAAAACTTTGGGATATGGACAAAGTTGCCAAATCAAAGTAATGACAAACCCCACTTCCACCGGTCGAAAAAATGCCTATCTGACTATCTCCACCAATAGCCCAATTACTCCACTTTTAACTGCAGGCTTTACTGCCTATTACAATGGGACAACTTCCTCCGGGGGAGGAGGTGATGGTCGCTGTTTTATTGCCACTGCTGCCTATGGAAGCTATCTGGAGCCCCATGTTATGACCCTCCGGAATTTTAGAGATAGATTTCTTTTGACCAATCCTTTGGGAAGGGAGTTTGTAAAACTCTATTACCGCTATTCTCCTCCAATTGCCCAATATATCCGAGATAAAGAGGGGTTGAAAATTGTAGTAAGAGCTCTTCTAACTCCCCTTGTTCTTTTTATTGAACACCCTTTAAGTGGTTTGTTACTGCTATTGGGATTGGTAGGGGGAGTTGTAGCTTTCCGGCGGAAAAGGGGAATAGCTTCTTAATTTTTCCCCTCCCTCTTTTTTACAAAATCTTTTAACCGAAAAGATAATTGATTAGAGAGAGAACCTCTTTGGGGTCCATTTCTATTTTATTGGAATTGATAGAAAAACACTCTACATATTTGGTAAATTTATTCTCCAATACCCTATTTTCCCGATGGGGGGAGAGAGCTAAAATTATAGTTGGAATATTATTTGCCCACCCTATAAAAGTAGCTCCCGTATCGTGTCCCACAATCAAATCAACTTTGGAGAGGAGTGTTTTCAATTTGTCCAATGGATAATTGACCAAATGACCATCGGTATGTTCCAAAATTTTTTTCCCATACTCCTCCTCTTGGGGAGTGGTATAGGGAATAATAATATTCCATTCCCTCAAATTTTTTCCTATTTCAATCCATTTTTCTATAGGAAGTTGTTGGGATTCACTATTGGGTTGAATTACAAACGCCACATTTTTGCGGGTAGAGGAGAGTTGGGGAAGGGGGTAATATTTATACCCTATCAAAGGGGGGTGGTCAATTAAAAACTCCCTATCATATACATCTGCAATTGCCATATATCTTTCAGTTGCCACCCAGTCGGCACGGACAGGCACCTTTTTGGTATAGAAAATTTCGGCAATTCTATCCCGGGCGGGGGTTTGCCCTATCCTTTCTCCCCCTCTCCATTGGGAGATAAAAAAGGATATCATTCCACTTTTCAGGATCCCTTGCAAATCGTAAACTACGGGAAATTTATGTTTCCGGAGTTTGTCCACCTCTTCCGTTAAAAGTTGCCAATCCTTTTTCCTTTTGGCTTCCTCCAATCTCACAGGAATGATTTGGGAAAGATAGGGATTATCTTCCAGAATTTCTTTAAAATCATTGTCTACTACCCAATTTAACTGCTTCCCTTTAAATTCCACCAGAAGGGGGAGAATTATCAAACTATGGATAATTTCCCCCAATGAAGATAATTTGACAATTGCGTCCATTTTTTCCGCTCTTTATTTTAGGATTCCCCCTCTTTATACCCTTTCAATTCAATTTTTTCACCCCCTTCCACAATCTCTACTGGAGTTTCAATATAGAGACTTTGAGATGGGAATGCAAATTCGGCTCCCCTTTCTTCCACAATATCTTTCAATTTTAAGTTTATCTCCTCTTTAATTTGGAGATATTTTTGCCAATCGGCAGTGGTAATAAAGAAGTAGCAGAAAATGGAGAGACTACTATCTTGGAACTCGTCGAAATAGACCAAAAGGGGCTCTTTGTGGATAAAAGGGTGATTTTCCAGATATTTTCGAATATCATTGAGAATCAACTCCATAGTGTGCCGACTGGTGGAGTAGGTAAGCCCCAATCGCATTACCACCCGTCTCCGATCCCGCCGGGAGAAATTTTCCACATTGGAGTTGGCAATAATAGAGTTGGGCACAATAATTAACCGGTGATCAAATGCCCTGATTTTGGTGGTTCTAATTCCTATATCTTCTACAATCCCTTCCACATCTTTTACCTTTACCCACTCTCCAATCCGGAAAATGTTATCGGTCAAAATTGCAATTCCCCCAAAGATATTGGCGGCGGTATCTTTGGCTGCCAATGCAAACGCCAATCCCCCCAATCCCAAAGAGGCGATAAAACCACTTACATTTATTCCCAACTCTTGTAGAATCGCCACTCCCCCAAGGATAATAACCAGACCCCGAATCACTTTAATTACAAAGGAGGTTAACTCTTTGGAAGTTTTTCCAAACTTCCCCAACATATTGTAAATATTCTCTTCGAAATGGATAGTTAAATTGTAGAAGAGCCAAGTCAAGTCGAAAATTACTAAACTCCGGATAATTGCATAGGTGAAAGTGTTGAGGTATCCCACGATGGCGAAAAAGAAGAAAAATCCCAAAATGATAAAGAAAAATCGAAAAGGTCCCCGGATAGAGTTAAAAAGTTTGTCATCTACTGTGGTTTTGGTTTTTTCGGTCAATTTTTGCAGACTTCCCAAGATAGTCCGGGTAAAGAATCTCCTCAAAAATATAAATGAAAGCAAAACCAAAGTTCCAATTAACCACTGCTTCACCGTCGCGTGGAAAATAGGATAATTCAAAATCCCTTCCACTTTTTGCCAAATATCGCTCCAGTTCACCACTACTCCT
>PUXY01000129.1 GCA_009659955.1 Campylobacterota bacterium
GAAAGGTGATACCCTTCCAAAACTTGGTAAAGCTCATTGTGGAGTTGTTGGAAAAATTTTCCAGTTTGGCATCGGCTTGCCCGGGATTTGAGACACTCCCCCTCCTCCACACAATAGAAGGTCAAAGAGTTTCGTCCTTCGATAATTCTGAAAATCTCTCCTATGCTAATCTCTTCCGGGGGGCGGTTCAGTTTGAAGCCCCCTTTAACCCCTTTACTGGAGACTACAATCCCCTCTTTGGCAAGGGCTTGGAAAAGTTTTGCCAAAAAGTGGCGGGAGAGCTCTGTATGATTAGCCAATTCGGAAATACTCAATCCATTTTCCCATTTGGCAAGCTCTACCAGTGCTTGAATTGTATAGGCAGTTGCCCGGCTAAAAATCATTCTGTTACCCTTTTTCTCAAAAAACTTCCTCCCATTTTGGAAATGTTTTCAGATTTACCCAAATTCTCCCTTTTCTTGGTAAACAATTGGTCAAAAAAAGGGAAAAGGGAGGGGAATAGTTACAAAATTTCACTGGACATCAGTTGGGGGAAGGTTTCAAAGTAGATTTTCCGCCCCTCTTGGAGGTCGATACCAACCCCATTTACCTCCAGTCGGTCTCCTCCGACTCTCCCCACCAGTTGCCACTTAATTCCACTCTCTTCCAGTAATTTTTCAAACTCCTCCCGATTTTTGGGATCTACCTCCACCAAAGCCCGGTGAAGGGACTCACTGAAGATATCTATCGGTTGACTCAATCCCTCCACTTGGAGGGAGAGCCCTTTGTTACTTACACTCCCCCATTTGTAGAGGGCGATGGCAATTCCCCCAACCCCCACATCTTTGGCGGACTCTATCAAATCTGATTGGAGGATTTTCCAAAGTTTCCGCTCTTTTTCATAATCTATTTCCGGGTGAACGCCGGCAACTTTTCCCCCAATAACTTTCAAATAGAGACTTCCCCCAAACTCCGGTTTGGTTTCACCCAAAAGATAAACCAGATTCCCCTCTTTTTTGAGGTAACTGGAACGCCATTTATCTCCAACCCCTACCATACCAATCTCCGGAGTTGGATAAACCCCCTCCCCTTCATTTTCATTGTAGAGGGAGACATTTCCACTGACAACCGGGGTGGTCATCTCTTGGCACGCCTCTTTAATCCCCTCACACGCCTCTTTAAATTGCCACATAATTTCGGGGCGTTCCGGGTTTCCAAAATTGAGACAATCGGTAATTGCCTTGGGCTCAATCCCCTTCACCGCCACATTCCGCCCCGCCTCCAATACCGATGCCACCGCCCCCTTTTTGGGGTCAATGTAACAGAATCGGGCGTTACAATCGGTGGAAACTCCGATAAATTTCCCATTCTCTTTCACCCGGATTACACTGCCGTCTACCCGTCCGGAGTCGG
Source organism: Campylobacterota bacterium (assembly GCA_009659955.1). GTDB lineage: Bacteria > Campylobacterota > Campylobacteria > Campylobacterales > Nautiliaceae > PUXY01. The sequence goes on from PUXY01000129.1 coordinate 1,393, forward strand.
CGGTATTGGTCTGCACCATTGAATCGTATTGGGTATAAATCCAACTTTTGTCCACCACCTCCGGCTCCCGAATCAACTTTTCAAAGGTCTCTTGGGGGTCGGCTTTGGGAATTTCCACCTCTTTTATCTCCTTGAGATAACTGGGCTCCATTACTGGACGGCACAACTCCGGAGCCTCTTCGGTAATTGGAGCCACTGGAATATCGGCAACCTTCTCCCCATACCAGAAGAGTTCCACCCGTCCGGAGTCGGTTACTTCCCCGATAACTTCGGCGTCCAGTTCATACTTTTTGAAAATTTCGATAACTTTATCCTCATACCCCTTTTTGGCACAAATTAACATTCTCTCTTGGGACTCACTCAACATCAATTCATAGGGGTTCATACCCTCCTCCCGCATTGGGACTTTGTCCAGATAGAGTTTCAAACCACTTCCACTTTTCCCCGCCATTTCAAAACTACTGGAGGTAAGCCCCGCTGCACCCATATCTTGAATTCCCACAATATAATCGGTTTTAAAAAGCTCTAAACACGCTTCCATCAACAATTTTTCGGTGAAAGGGTCTCCTACCTGCACCGTTGGGCGTTGATCTTCATCTTCCTCTTTGAAGGAGTCGCTACTCATTACCGCCCCCCCCAGTCCGTCCCGTCCAGTTTTGGAGCCCACATAAATTACCGGGTTTCCAACCCCCTCCGCCCGGGCGTAAAATACCTCATCTTTTCTACAAATTCCCAAAGAGAAGGCATTTACCAAAATATTCCCCTTGTAACACTCCTCAAAGGCGGTTTCTCCCCCGATGGTGGGCACCCCGACGCAGTTTCCATATCCGGCAATTCCCGCCACAACCCCGCTCAAAAGGTGGCGATGGAGTTTGGCTTTGGGGGACTCCCCTCTAATATCGGCAAACCGAATTGCGTTGAGGTTGAGCACCGGTCTCGCCCCCATTGTGAAAACATCTCTCAAAATTCCCCCAACTCCAGTGGCGGCACCTTGATAGGGCTCAATAAAACTGGGGTGGTTGTGGCTCTCCATTTTGAAAACCGCCACCATACCATCTCCAATATCGATAACCCCCGCATTCTCCCCGGGACCCTGCACCACCCACGGAGCTTCGGTAGGAAACCCTTTTAAATAGATTTTACTGGATTTATAGGAGCAGTGCTCACTCCACATTGCACTGAAAATCCCCAACTCCACCAAATTGGGCTCCCTCCCCAAAATTTGAACTATATGCTCATAGTCGGCTTTGGTCAATTTGTGCTTGGCTAAAATCTCCTCCAACCGGGATTTGTCCAACTCCATATAACCCATCTCTATTCTCTCCCTTTTTTGGGCAATTATATCAAGTGGAGAGCTCCCAACCGGTCTCCATCTCCTCCATCACCTCCGCCACTTTTAACCCTTGATAATGCTCTTTTACATCGTGGCACCGGATAATTGACGCCCCATTCTCCACCGCCTCCCGATGGAGAATTAAACTCCCCGGTAACCTCTCTTCGGGGGGAGGTGAGTTCTTTCCCAACTCTTCCATCGCCCCGGCTATCAAACTTTTCCGACTTGCCCCCACCAAAAGGGGATATCCAAAATGGGTAAAGTGGTTGAGATGCCGGAGGAGGAGCATATTGTCCACCAACCTTTTCCCAAATCCAATCCCCACATCTAAAATTATCTCCTTTACCCCCATTTGGGTCGCCCGGGCGATTCTCTCCCGGAAAAAGTGGTCTACCTCCAGAATTACATTCCGATAGTAGGGGTTTTTCTGCATCGTCTCCGGGTCTCCCTTTTTGTGCATAATTACCAGTTGAGCCCCATACTCCGCCACCAATTGGAGATACTCCCCACTCTCTCCCCCGGTAATATCGTTGGCAATGGTTACCCCCCGCTCCAATCCATATTGGAGAACTTTGGGGGAAAAGGTGTCCAGACTAAATTTTACTTTTTCGTAAAGTTTGTTTTGATAAATGGCGTCCAAAATCGGTTTTACCCGCTCCAACTCCACCTCCTCCCCCGGATATTTACTGCCGGGGCGACTGGAAACTCCCCCCAAATCGATAATATCCGCCCCCTCCTCTATCATCTCCTCAATTTTTTTGACTGCCTCTTCCCCTTTGAATCTACTCCCCGAAAAGAAGGAGTCGTCATTGGCATTGATTACCCCCATCAACTGGAGGGGAAATTTTGGAGGATTGAGGAAACTTTCCAATTTTTTTGCCAACTCTTTCAACTGGAAAGGTTGGGTTTTCTCCTTTTTGACCAACTGCCTCAATTGTTGGGTAGTAGCCATCAAAAGGGCGTCCACCACTTTCCGACTGCAATTGGGGGTTCCCCGGGGCACCGCCAACTCCGCCCCTATACTCAAAGCGTCTTGTTTTAAAATATTTGCCCCTCCACAGGGGAGAGCTTCAATAAAAAAGAGATTTCCCAACTCCTTTTGAGCCATAATCCCAATCCCCCCCGGATCTACCCCTATCTTCTCCATCAACCTCCGGAGATTTGTCCGGGGATTGAGTTTAAAAACCTCCATTTTTGTCCTTTTTTTTAAAGATAGTTTTTATGGTATAATATTTATACCACTTCATTTAAGGGAGGGGAGTGAAAGGCGGAAAGGGCTCTTCGCCCGCCGGTAGTGCCGCCTCTGGATGCGTCCAGTATGGGGAGGTTACCGGCCCCCCGCTTCCCTCCAAACTTCCATATAATTCGGATTTTTCAGATTTGCTTCCTCAATATAACCGGCGGTTTTAATAAAGTTAATCCTTCCTTGTTTTTTCCGATGTTTATCGACGGCCACCACAATTTTAACTATTTTTCCCTTTTTAAAATTACTTTCCCCGATATAGAGAAGGTCAGATTTATTGGTATCAAAAATAATAAGAGATGGGTTTTGTAAAATGGAGGGGATTCTCAAAATATCTCCCTTTTCCAACCCTGCCCCTCTCTTTTTTTTACTCTCCCGGGCTAAATGGCTCAATCTATTGGAGAGGAGAAAAATATCAGAAGAAGAGGGGGAGATTCTTTGATTTTCCAAAAACTCTTTTACCTTATTTTGAAATTCTCCCACAACAATTTTGTTGGGTTCAACCCGCTTTTCTCCTTGCACTTGTTGGAGCATTGTGGAAATTTGATTTTGTAATTTTGAGAGGCTCATTTTTAGCCTTTTTTATTTTTTTTAAAAAAGACCTTCGGGTGTGGTGAATGGAAGAAAAGGTAAGAAAAAACTCACCCTCCCATATTGGGAGAGGAACTGGAGGGGGATTATAAATAACCAAATTGCAACATTTTTGAAGGGAAGAAAAAGAAAGACTCACCCTCCCATATGGGAGGGGAGCCAGAGGGAGATTTGGGGGATATAGGTAACCAGTAGGAGACCGATTAAAAGCACCATAAACCACGGGAAAACATATTTCACCACATTTTTGATTGGCTCGCCGGTAATTCCACTGGCTACAAAGAGGTTGAGTCCCACCGGTGGGGTCAACATTCCCAATTCCATATTGATGGTTACAATCACTCCGAAATGGATTGGGTCGATACCCAATTTTTTGGCAATGGGAAGGAGAAGGGGCACCATAATCATTACAATTGAACTGGGCTCCATAAAGTTTCCGGCAATTAAGAGAAGAATGTTGACCGCCACCAAAAAGAGAACCGGGGTCAAGTGCATCTCTATCACCCAGCGGGTCAATTGTTCGGGGATAGACTCCAGAGTTAAAAAGTAGGCGAACATACTGGCGTTGGCGATAATAAAGAGAATCATTGCGGAGGTTTTTCCGCTCTCCACAAAAACCTTGGGTAGCTCTTTGAGGGTAATATCTTTATAGACAAAGAGGGCGATTAAAAGAGCCCACACTGCGGAGACTGCCGCCGCTTCTGTGGGGGTAAAAATTCCCCCATAAATTCCCCCAATAATAATGATAATGGTCATTAAACCCCAACTTGCCTCTTTCAACGCCTCCCATCTCTCCCGCCAACTTGCCCCTTTTCCCCGTTGGAACCCCAATTTTTTAGCTTTCCAGTAGGTGAAGCCCATCAACATTCCGCCGATTAAAAGTCCCGGCACCACTCCGGCAATAAAAAGTTTTCCGATGCTCTCATCGGCGGTAACCCCGTAAATAATCATTACAATACTGGGGGGGATTAAAATTCCCAAACTCCCGGCGGTGGTAATAGTTCCAATTGCAAACTCTTTGGGGTAGCCGTTGGCAACAATTGCCCCAAACATTATCGAACCGATGGCGGCGACGGTGGCGGGGGAGCTTCCAGAAACTGCGGCAAAAATTATACTGGCAAAAATGGCGGCGATTGGGAGACCCCCCGGCAGATGTCCAACAAAGGTTTCGGCAAATTTGACGATTCTTTTGGCACTTCCCCCTTTACTCAAAAGATTTCCGGCTAAAATGAACATTGGAATAGCCATCAAGGGGTATTTATCCAATTTGGAAAAGAGGGTTGACGCCAAATCGATTAAACTATCGCTTCCCTCCACAATTAGAGCCGTTCCCATAGTGGAGAGTCCCAAAGCCACCGCCACCGGGGTCCCAATCAAGAGGAAGAGAAAAAAGAGTCCGAAAAGTAGGGCAAGGGTCATTGTTCTTTACCTCCAAACTCTTCCAAAACTTCTTCCACTTCCCCGTGGGTTTTCAACCGGTCGGCGGGGGTTTTGATAATTTCCCAGAGGTGGTAGGTGGCAAAGTAGAAACCCAGAACCCCGGCAATTGGGACTATCAAATAGGGAATCCACATCGGTATACCCACATCGACATTTATCTCCCCACTGGCTTTGACCCCCAGTTCCGGGTCGAAAATGAAAAGATAGCTATAGTAGGTTACTGCTCCAAGGTAAACCAAAACCGCCAAATTTCCGATAATTTCCAAAATTTTTCTCAAAGTGGGCGGAAGAAGCTCCAAAAGGAGGGTTACCCGAATATGGCACCCCCCTTTGAAGCAGAGGACGGCACCGAAAAAGGCAGACCAGATAAAGAGGTATTTGGTTACTTCAAATGCCCAATCTATTCCCACATTGAACACAAACCGGGCAATTACATTTACAAATGCCAACAGCACCCCGGCACTGATTCCAAACCCGGTCAAAAAGGCGATGAGCCACTCCAATCCCCGGTTGAGCCGGGAGAGCACTATTTACCCCCGGCGGTGGCGGTGGCAGGGGAGGCGGTGCTATTTACCTCTTCTCCCGCTTTCTCCGCCTTTTCAATCAACTCTTTTCCAATGGTGGAGTAAAATTTGGGGTAAATAGCTTTCAATTGTTTCTCCCAAACTTTCCGTTGTTCTGGAGTTAGGGAGATAATTTCCAGTTTTCCGGTCTTTTTAGCATACTCTCGGATTTTTGCCAATTGTTGTTGATTCAACTCTTGAGCCCATTGCCGTTCTTTTTCTGTGGCTTCCTTCATCGCCTCTTTTACCACTTTTTTCAAATCGGGGGGTAATTTTTTCCAAAACTTTTTGCTCATTACCACCAAATACCCCAAATAGCCGTGGTTGGAAAGGGTCATATATTTTTGGACTTCATAAAATTTTTTGGTGTAGATGTTGGAAATAGTGTTCTCTTGTCCATCTACAACCCCCTGTTGAAGGGCGGAGTAGACCTCTCCAAATGGGAGCACCACTGGAATTCCCCCCATTGCCTTAATCTCTTCAATCAAAACCTTGGAGCTCATTACCCTAAACTTCAACCCTTTTCCATCGGTGGGGAGTTTCAAAGGGCGTTTGGAGTTGGTAAATTGTTTAAATCCATTGTCCCAATATCCCAGAGCCACATACCCTTTATCGTTGACCATTTTCAAAAGTTTTTGTCCCACTTCTCCGTCTAAAACCTTGTGGAGATGGTCGGCATTTTTAAAGAGAAATGGGAGGTCAAAGAGAGCCAATTGGGGCACCAATCCGGTAAATTTGGAAAATGAAGGAGCTGCCATTTGAACGGTATTAAATTTCAATTTCCGGAGAATTACTTTATCGCTTCCCAATTGTCCATTGGGGTAAACCTCAACTTTAATCCGTCCGTGGCTCAACTCTTCAACCCGTTTGGCAAAATAGTTCGCCGCTTTCCCTTTGGGGGTATCGGGAGAGACCACATGGGAAAATTTAATTACATAATCGGCACCGAATGCCACAATTGCAGTTGCAACCAGACTCAAACCCAGTTTTTTCAACATTGGAACCTCCTTTTGACAGAATTTGGAAAGTGTGTAAATGGTGAAAGGATTAATTTCTTATATTATACCACTTTATTGGGGAGTTTATTGGGTAAAATAAAAAATTTTGAAAGCCTCCAGTAGGGGAGGTTGAACCTCAAATTTCCACAGGAAAGGGTAGAGAGAAATGAAAAAGAGAGTAGCGGAGATTTTTAAACCCTTTTTGGGAGAGGAGCCTCCGGTAAATCTTCCCAAAAATCGGGAGTTTGGCCACTACGCCATTCCGGTTTTCAAATATGCCAAAGCCCAGAAACGGAATCCGGCGGAGTTTGCCCGGGAATTGGGGGAGAAAGTTGTCCAACGGGAGGAGTTTGAAAAGGTGGAGCCGGTGGGGGGGTTTCTCAATCTCACCTTAAGCCAAAAGTTTTTAGACCAGTTTGCCAATCGGGTTTTGGAGGAGGGGGAAGAGTTTGGGAAAGGGTCGGCACCGGTTAAAGAGTCAATATTATTGGAGTATATTTCCGCCAACCCCACTGGTCCCCTCCACATTGGACACGGGCGGGGGGCGGTTTTTGGGGACGCACTCTTGAGGATTGGTCGCCATTTGGGGCATAAAATTGTGGCGGAGTATTATGTCAACGACGCCGGGAGACAGATTTACCTTTTGGGACTCTCCCTCTGGTTGGCGGGAAGGGAGGAGTTGGGGTTGCCGGTGGAGTATCCGGAGGAGTATTATCGGGGGGAGTATATTAAAGAATTGGCTAAAGGGGGGTTGAAAGAGTTGGGGGAGGAGCCTTTCCGGAATGAAAGTGGAGTTGAACAATTGGCGGAGTGGGGAAAAGATAAAATGTTGGAGGAGATAAAGAGAGATTTGGAGGCGATGGGTATTACCCCCTTCGATAACTGGGTCAGTGAAAAGGAGATTTTTACCCGATGGGAAGAAGTCCGGCAACTTTTGGAAAAAGCCGGTGCCCTCTATGAAAAAGATGGGAAAGTTTGGCTCAAATCCACCCAATTTGGAGACGATAAAGATAGGGTAGTTATCCGGGAAGATGGTCGCCCCACCTATCTGGCAGGGGATATTGTGTATCACTGGGACAAATTCCGACGGGGTTTTGATAGATATATCAATATTTGGGGAGCCGACCACCACGGCTATATTGCCCGGGTCAAGAGTGCCATCAAATTTTTGGGATATGACCCGGCAAAATTGGAGATTCTCTTGGCTCAAATGGTAAAACTCCTCAAAGGGGGCGAACCTTTCAAAATGTCCAAAAGAGCCGGAAATTTTATTCTGGTAAGAGATTTGGTGGAGGAGGTGGGAGCCGACCCGATGCGGTTCATTTTCCTCACCAAAAAACCGGATACCCATCTGGAGTTTGATATTGACCAACTCTCCCAACAGGACTCCTCAAATCCCGCCTTCTATATCAACTACGCCCACGCCAGAATCCGGTCTATTTTCCGGAAAATTGGCAAAGAGTATCGGGATTTTATTCCGGTGGAGCTCAACTCCCTTGGGGAGGAGGAGAAAGCTCTCCTCTTCTCCGCCTTCCAACTCCCCTACATTTTGGAGGAGGCTTTCACCCATCGGGAGCCCCATCGGTTGACCAACTACCTCTATCGATTGGCGTCCGATTTCCATAGTTATTACAACCGAACCCGAATTTTGGAAACTCCGGAGGAGGCGGAACGGCTCAAAGTGGTGGCAGTTATTGCCACTATTTTGAAATTGGGATTGGGGCTTTTGGGGGTAACCGCCAAAGAGAGAATGTAAGTGGATTCTCTTTCAATTTTTGACCCCAACCGGAGAAAGGGGAGCATTGACCGATTAGGTGGGAAAAGGAAGTTTCAAAATTTTCCCCCTTGGAGTTCATTTTTCAATAAAAAGGGGAGAAAAAAATAAAAACTCTTCTCACTTTTGGGGTTAATTTCCAAAGGGGAAGGGGAGAGATAAACGGAATTGGAAAACCTCAATTTCAACTTTTTTTGAAAATTTTACCCCTTCCAACGGAAGGTTGAAATTGGGAAAAAAGGTTGAAATTAGGAAAAAATTGAGAAATGAAAGGGAAAAATTGGAGCCAAAAAAGAGTGGAGCCACCCAATCTAAAATCTCTCCCACCGGGGAGAAGAGCCACGGAGTCAAATATATCGGAGCCCATGTAAGTGCCAGTGGAGGGGTGCAGAATGCGGTTTTAAATGCGGTGGAGATTGGAGCCAACGGATTTGCCCTCTTTACCAAAAATCAACGGCAGTGGAGAGCCAAACCTCTGGAGCCTAAAAAAGTGGAGAAGTTTAAAGAGTTGATGGAAACCCACAACTTTTCCCCCGACGCCGTCCTCCCCCACGATAGCTATCTTATCAATCTGGGACACCCAGACCCGGAAAAACGGAAAAAAAGTTTGGAAAGTTTTATAGATGAGGTGAATCGGGTTGCCCAATTGGGGTTGGTTTATCTCAATTTCCACCCGGGGAGCCATCTCCGGGAAATTTCCGAAAGGGAGTGTATCCAACTGATTGGGGAGAGTCTCAACCGGACACTGGAGGCGACCGACGGGGTTACTCTGGTTCTGGAGACCACCGCGGGACAGGGGAGTAATTTGGGGTATCGATTTGAGCAACTGGCGGAAATTATCGATTTGGTGGAGGATAAAAGTCGAATCGGGGTCTGTATTGACACCGCCCACATTTTTGCCGCCGGCTATGATATCCGGAGCCGGGAGGGGTATGAAAAGACAATGGCGGAGTTTGATAACACTATCGGGTTGAAATATCTCAAAGGAATGCACCTCAACGACTCCAAAGCCAAATTGGGGAGTAGGGTAGACCGCCACCACTCTTTGGGAAAGGGGGAGATAGGATTGGAGCCTTTCAAATGGATAATTCAAGACCCCCGAACCGATGGAATTCCTCTAATTTTGGAGACAATTGAACCGGAAATTTGGAAAGATGAAATAGCCCTTCTCCGGAAATTTTGGGAGGAGAGAGTTCAAAAGTAGAAAATTTTCCCTTTTTTTAAAAAGGGGGTTTAAAATTTGGAAGTGGAATTTGGAAAGGGAAGGTTTATGGGGAAAATTTTCCAAAAAGAGTAGATGGGGGGAGAGCAATAAAATCGACTAAACCGAAAAAGTGAAAGGGTTGCCAATGTATAAGTATCTGAAAGTTTACCACTCTCCCAAATTGGCGGGGGAAGTCCCCATCAGTGGAGCCAAAAACTCCGCTTTGCCCCTTATGGCGGTTACCATTTTGAGTAATAGACCGGTCAAACTGACCAACCTTCCCGGGGTTGCCGATGTCAAAACGATGGGGAGACTTTTGGAAAATCTGGGAGCCGGGGTAGAGATTGGGGAAGGTTACGGAATTTTCGATACTTCCTCCCTCACTGGAACCACTGCCGTCTATGAAATTGTGAAAACTATGCGGGCATCTATTCTGGTTTTGGGTCCCCTTTTGGGGCGGTTTGGAAATTGCCGGGTAAGTTTACCGGGGGGGTGTGCAATTGGAGCCCGTCCGGTCAATCTCCACATTAAAGCCCTCCAACAGATGGGGGCAGATATTAAAATAGAGCAAGGGTATATCTGTGCCGAAGGGCGGTTGAAGGGGGCGGAGCTCTTTTTTGACCAAATTACCGTTACTGGAAGTGAAAATATTATTATGGCGGCGGCAATGGCAAAGGGGAAAAGCCGGATTCTCAATGTTGCCCAAGAGCCGGAGGTTCTCCAGCTCTGTAACACCCTCAAAGAGGCAGGGGTCGATATCCAACGGGTTGGAGAGAGGGAGTGGGAGATTGTGGGCACCGATGGGGAGTTGATTCCTATCCCCGACACCCACATTATCCCCGACCGGATTGAGGCGGGCACCTATCTGGCGGCGGGGGCAATTACCAACTCCCAATTGAGTGTGGTCGATGTAATTCCCGGGGATTTGGAGCCGGTTTTGGCAAAATTTAGGGAAATGGGGTATCGGTTGGAGGTGGAGAAGGATAAAATTACCATCTACCCCGCCCAAACAATCCAACCGGTGCAGATTGTAACCGCTCCCCACCCGGAATTTCCCACCGATATGCAAGCCCAATTTATGGCAATTGCCACCCAAGCCGACGGGGTTTCTCTAATTGAGGAGCGACTCTTTGAGAACCGCTTTATGCATGTGCAAGAGTTGAATCGATTGGGGGCAAATATTGTAATTCGGGGGAAAGTAGCCTCCGTCTATGGACCCACCCCACTGGTGGGAGCCGATGTAATGGCGACCGACCTCCGGGCGTCCAGTGCACTGGTTTTGGCAGGGTTGATAGCCAAAGGGGAGACCCGGGTGCACCGGATTTATCACCTCTTCCGGGGGTATGAAAAATTAATTGAAAAATTCCGAAATATTGGGGCAAAAATGGAAATTGGAGAGGAGCCCCGCCCCTAAACTTTTTCCCAAAGGAGCCAAAGGGGAAGAGGGAGTTACCCAAGGGGTGGGGGTGGGGAAAATTAAAAAAGAGAGGAAAATACCCCTTTCTCTACTTTCTCTATCGGAAACCTCCCCCCTCTTTTTTCAAAATTACCACAAAGGCAATAGCAATTCCGGCATCGTGGGAGATGGAGAGTTGAACCTCTTCAATTCCAAACTTTTCCCAAATTGGAGGATTGGGAAGGAAAAAGGGTTGACCTGCCGGTGTTTTGGCTATTTCCAAATCCAAAAAGGAGAGATGGGCTCCAATTCCAGTCCCCACCCCTTTGGAAAAAGCCTCTTTGGAGGCAAAAAAACCGGCAATTGTGGAGGGGGTTTTGGCTATCTCCAACTCCGAAGGGGTTAGAAAGCGTCGAAGCCCCTCTCTCCCCCATTTTTGAAGGAATTTTTCAATTCTCCCTATCTCCACCACATCAACCCCAACCCCCAATCTACCGGAGAGATGGAGGGAGGTTAGAGGAGAGTTTAAATTTTCCCCTGCCATTGGGTTTCAAAGGTGGGAGTTACTCTCCCCGCAAAATGGAGGCGATTGTCAATTAATGAAATCTCCAACCTCTCTCCACTTTTGGGATAGACCTCTACTTTATCCCCTACCAATCCCAACTCCCGGGCAGTTAAAAAGGTTGCACACATACCTGTTCCACACGCCAAGGTTTCATCTTCCACCCCCCGCTCAAAGGTGCGGACCAACAATTTTCCATCGGGGGTGACTGCCCCAAAATTTACATTACTATTATGAGCCCACCTCATTTCCCGGGCTATCTCTTTATCAAACTCCTCTACACTCTCTCCCAAAGTGACCAAATGGGGAACTCCCGTATCCCAAAGCCACCATTTTCGCCCATTCTGGGAAAACTCCCCTTTCAAAAGTTTGTGGGGAGTCAATTGGGTCTCCACCCAATCCCCCTCCTCCACCTTTGCCCAAATGGGACCGGCAAGGGTCAAAAATCTCATCTCCCTCCCTGCCAACCCCAAACGATAGGCGTAATGGGCAGTGGCTCTACTTCCATTCCCACACATTTCCGCTATTGAACCGTCGGAATTGTAAAACTCCCACCGGAAATCAAATCCTTCCCTATCGGGGGGAAGTAGGATAATAAACCCGTCGGCACCAATCCCACTGAACCGGTTACAAATCTCCTTTGCCAACTCCCCCCTTTTTTCGGGGTTACCGGCTTTGAAAGTATGGGTAATTACAAAATCATTTCCACTGGCACTATATTTGGCACAGAAAAACATTTTTCTCCCCTTTTTTGAAAAATTTTA
>PUXY01000130.1 GCA_009659955.1 Campylobacterota bacterium
CTCCCTCCAAAAAACTTTTTCCCAAAGGAGGGTTTACCCTTTTGGAAGTGCTAATTTCTGTGATTATTCTCCTCTTTCTCTTTGTAGTAATGGAAAATGTTTTGGGAATGTTGGGAAAAGGGGATAAACTCCTCAAATCCAAGGTGGAAGGTAAAGAGTCCCATTTGGTTTCCCTTCTCTATTATGACCTTTTCAACGCCAAAAAGATAAAGGTAGTCTCCACTTCCAACCCCTCCATCGATATTTTACTTCTCCGCACCACCAACTCCCTCTATAAAATCCCTTTTCCTTATGTAAAATGGATAGTAAAAAATGGAGTCCTCTATCGGATAGAGAGCCCCAAAGGGTGGAATAACCCCCTTCCCTTTACTATAGATAAAGTGGCTTCAAAAATTTCCACCTTTAAACTTTACTGGAAAGGTTCCCACTGCCTTATTTTTGCCAATAAACTCTTTTTTGAGACTTCCATTTTTGCACCTATTTCCCGGGTAGAGTCGATAAATTTGGAAAGTTTGCTCCCCAAATAAGAGGGAAATGGAAATAATAACTGGAGAGGTAAATAAATGAGATTGGATATCTATTTGGCGGAAAAATTGAAAAGTAGCCGGAGTCAAGTGGGGCAGTTGATAAAAAAGGGGTTGGTAAAGGTCGATGGGAGAGTGGTAACCAAAGGGGGATTTAAATTGAAGGGGGGAGAAAAGGTAGAGGTGGAAAAAGCGGAGACTCCCTCTGTCAAACCTACCCCCCAAGAGATAGATTTTGATATTTCTATTTTATATGAAGACCCCCATTTGATGGTTATCAACAAACCGGCGGGGGTGGTGGTTCACCCGGCACCCAGTTACCGGGGGGCTACTCTGGTGGATTGGCTCAAAAGTCGGGGTTACACCCTCTCCACAATTGGGGGAGAGGAGCGGGTTGGAATTGTCCATCGACTGGACAAGGGCACCAGTGGAGCTTTATTGGTTGCCAAAGAGAATCAAACCCATCTGAAATTGGCAGAACAATTGAAAAGCCGGGAGATGGGGCGATTCTATTTGATGCTTCTCAATCAACCTTTAAAAAAGCCGGTAATAGTTGACAAACCGATAGGACGAAATCCCAAAGATAGGAAAAAGATGGGGGTAGTTGCCGGGGGACGGGAGGCAAAAACCCTCTTTATTCCGGTGGTGGAAAATCTGGTTTTGGCGAAACTCTACACCGGACGAACCCACCAAATCCGGGTGCATCTCAAGGAGTTGGGGAGATGGATTTTAGGGGATAATCTCTATGGAAAGGGGGAGGGAGATGGAGAAAGACTCTTTCTCCACGGCTATCAACTCTACTTTACCCACCCGGTAACAGGAAGTTTCCAAATTGTAACAGCTCCCCTCCCAGACTATTTTATCTCCTCTCTTCCAGAAGGGGGAAAAAAGGAGATTGAATCCCTTCCATTTTTACCTAAATTTACGGAAGAAGTTGCCAAAGACCTCCAATTTAAAAAGGTAAAAAGGTAGAAATAAGATAAAAAGAAAATGACTTAAGTCCTATTATTTTTTTTTAGCTTTTTGTATAGTAAAAAGTTATTTATCTTTCTCTATTTCCCCTTAAAATGGAGTTTTCCAATCCCAATTTCCCACTTTTTTATATAATATCTGTGAAAAGGCTTGAAGTTTAACTTCTTTTTAAAGGAGATGAGATGGGTGAAATTGTGGACTTGAAAAGGAGGGATTTTTTAAAAACCGCCTCCGCAGTTGCAGTTGGTGCAGGATTAGCCAGTAGCGGAGCTTTTGGTCTTTCGGCTTATGAAGATGCCGAAGAGCTAAAAGCGGAAAAAGAGAGACAAATTAAAAATGCCAAATATACACCTACATTCTGTGGAATGTGCGTCAATATGTGTGGGTTCATTGCCCGGAATGTAGATGGAAAAATTAAGAAATTGGATCCCAATCCCCTTTTTACCAAATCCCGGAGTTTTGCCTGTGCCCGGGGAAATGCGGGAATTGCCTCCGCCTATGACCCAGACCGGGCAAAAATGGGACAACCTCTGATTAGAGTTGGAAAAAGGGGGGAAGGAAAATTTAAAAAAGTCTCTTGGGAAGAGGCGTATGAATTTATCCGGCAAAAAATGGTCAAAATTTTGGAAGAGGAGAAAGATAACCGGAGTGCCATCGCCTTTGGAGCCGGAGCCGGAGCGGAAGAGCCACTTTTTGCAACTTTCAAAGATGGGGTCGGAAGTGCCAACTTTGTAGACCACTTTACCACCTGTTTTGCACCTGCATTTTTGGCAAATAAATTGACCTTTGGAAGTTGGGGAAGTGCCGATTTTGAAAAATCCAAATATGTGTTGATGTTGGGGGCAAACCGGGCGGAAGCGATTGTAACCCCAGACACTTTAGACCTTTTCCGGAAAAGCCATAAACGGGGAGCAAAAATTGTCTATGTAGATGTCCGGTATACCAATACCGCCGCCCACGCCGACGAGTTTATTCCAATTAAACCGGGAACCGATTTGGCACTTTTGTTGGCAATGATCCACGAAACTATCAACAAAGGGTATCACAAAACCCCCTACAAAGCCCAATATCTGCAACAATATGCCAAACCGGAAGATTTACAAGAGTTGGAAGCCTATTTTACCTCTGGAGAAGGGGCGAAATATACTCCAGAATGGGCGGAGAAGATTACCGAAATTCCGGCAAATACAATCCGGAGAATTACCAAAGAGTTCAGTGATGCAGCGGAAAAATATCAAGGGGCGGCAAACTGCTATCGGAGCCGGAAGTCCACTTGGTATTACCAAGATTTTGAGTTCCGACGGGCTCAAGCAATTTTCAACTCCCTCCACGGCTGTGTAAATAGACCCGGGGGAGTTTTGTTGAACCACGGACTCAAAGCGGAAAAATATGAGTATGAAGATTTCCCAATTTACGATAACGCCAAATCCCGGATTGATGTTGGAACCATTGAGCCCAATACCTATCCCCTTATCAACCCCGGTAAAGGGTCTTGGCAACTTTTCCGGGATAAAGTTTTGGAAGTTAATACCAAATGGCGGAAAGGGGAAAAATTAAAAGAGAATGAGTATCCAGTCCGGGGAATGTTTATCTATCGGGAGAATCCAATCCAATCTGTGCCGGGACGGGAGAAAACTGAACAGATGTTCGATACTATGGATTTGGTGGTAGTTATCGATATTCTTCCCAACGATACCGCAATGTATGCCGATGTAATTCTCCCCGATACCGTCTATCTGGAGCGGACTTCACCCCTCAAATCCTTTGGAACCTTGAGGGAGCCGATGATTGGAGCCCGGTGGGCAACTGCCAAACCCCTCTATAAAACCAAACCCCTCTACTACATTATGAAAGAGTTGAGCGAAAAAATTGAAAAAGATTTGGCAAACATTACTTTCAAATACACTTGGGACGAAGATGAGTTGGGAGTCCCATACCCCAAAGGGTTTGATTTAACCAAATATCTCAATGAAGATTTCTCCCTCAATGAGGAGAAAGTAAAAAAAGATTACCCTGCCAATGTGGCGGAGGCGATTATTAAACACGCCAGTGAAGATGATTTGGATATAGAAACCTTCAAAATTTCCAACGCCTTTGAAAAAACCCCTGAAGAGTTCAACCGGGAAGTAATGAAAGACCTCTATGGAGAAGAGGCGGCAAAAATTTTGGAAACCTATGGGGTTTATTGGCCCGGAATTGAAAAAGTTATCAAAGCAGGGTTGATTGACCCCAAATATAAAACCTTCAAAAAAGATGTAAAAAACAAAAATGAGCTTATCTACTCACTTTACAAAAAATATTGCACTTTGCCGGAAGATTATTGCATTATCAAAAAAGATGGACCCTTTATTAACTTGAAATTGGGGAACATTGATGGGAAAAAATTTAAAAACCCCTATACTGGTCAATTTGTTACCTTAAAAGGGTTCCCGGCGTGGCGAGAGGACCTCTTTGTAGAGCCTGACACCAAAAAAGGGGAAAAAAGATTGGTAATTGGTCGCCACGGCTACTTTACCCAAAGCTCCCACCCCAATAACTATCTTTTGTTGGATTTGATGAACTACAACTACATCTGGATCAATGACAAAGTAGCCAAAAAAATGGGACTCAAATTCAAAGATGAGGTGGAGCTCACCAACCGGCAAGGGGCTAAAGTTAAAGGAAAAGTTTATCCCACCAAACGGATTCGGGAAGACACTATCTTTATTGCCACCGGATTGGGTAGCCAGTCAAAATATTTCACTTTGGGATATGATAACGGGGTTTCCCAAGCCCAAATTGCAGAAAATCGGGTTGACCCAATCATCGGGGCAGCTTCTATGAACGAAACTATAGTAACAATCAAAAAGGTGTAACCGATGGCAAACTATGCTATGGCACTGGAGTATCAAAACTGCATAGATTGTAGGGCGTGTGAAGTTGCCTGTAAAGATGAGAATGAGGTGATGTTGGGGGCAGATAAACAGCGGATTTGGGTTGGGATTGTGGAAGGAGGAGAGACTCTGGCAGATGTCTTCCTCAACTTCTACCCCTCCCAATGTAACCATTGTGTTGACGCTCCCTGTGTAACAGTTTGCCCCACCGGGGCGTCCCACTTTGTGGAAGGGGGAATTGTAAAAGTCGATTACGATATGTGTATTATCTGTAAAGGGTGTATGGAAGCGTGTCCTTATGATGCCCGGTTTGTAGATGAAACCCGGCACGCCGTCGACAAATGCACCTTCTGCGATGGACGGATTCAAGAGTATGGGACTACCGCCTGTAGTGCAACCTGTCCTACAAAAGTTAGGACCTTTGGAGATTTGGAAGACCCCAACTCCGATTTGGTTAAACTTCTGGAAAATCGAGAGTTCTTTGTATTGAAAGAAGATGAGGGAACTATGCCCAAACTCTTCTATCTGGTTCCCCAAGATAAAGAGTATGCCAAACGGACTTTGGGTGATGTAAAAACCCACAAATGGAGTGAGTTTAAAGCCAAATATCAACAGGCTACCGATGAACAGAAATCCCAATGGAAAAAAGCATAAGGAGCCGTAAATGCAACGGGAAGAGTTTATAGATTGTTGCGGATTAAATATCCGGAAAGTTAATCTGGTCGATCTCCTTTTGAGCCCTCCAATGTTGGTGGCTTATATTCTGTTGGCAATTGGATTGATAGGGTGGATTGAGATTTACCATTTGCGATTTTTCCACCACTTTGTCAACAATGGAGATGTAATTAAAGTTGCCGGTGGAGACCCTGAAGCGTTGAAAGAGGCGGGGTATGCATTGAAAGAGCAAATTTTTGGATTGAAGGAGGTGGAAGAGGTCAACAAAGCGGAGCCGTGGGGTATTTTTGTTAGTCAATACACCTACCTCCTCTATGGGGGAAGTGCCCTTATCTTTATGGTTGCGTTGGCGGAGCTTTTCCATTTGAAAGTTGCTCCTAAAGTTGCCGCTGCATTGATGACCTTCGGTATTGCAATGGCATTGGGAGGAATGACCTCCATCGCCTCCGACTGGGGTAACCCCCTCAACATTTTCTGGATGATTCTCAACCCTCAACCCCAAAGTGGTATGTGGTTGATGTTACCCCTCTACTCCATCTATATCCCCTTTACCTTTATTGAAATCTACTTCCTTATTACCAATAAACGGGAAATGGCACGGAAATTTGCCGGAGTGTTGGTAATTTTGGGAATTATTATCGATATCATCGAATTCTTTATCCAAGGAATCCTTTTCAACCTCAACACTCCCCGCCATCTCTGGACTGATATTCCCCTTCTCTTTGTATATTTCCTCTTAACTGGGGCTTTGACTGCGGTAGGGGGAGCAATTCTCTTCTCCTTTTTGGCACTCAAAAATAAACCTTACTTTGCCGATACCATCTCCATTCTCCGGAAAGCGGGATTGGCATTGATTGTATTGGTTGGAATTTATGAAGTTATCAATTTGAATGTGGTAGACCCCAAATGGGTCTCTCTTATTACCGGAAATAGTCCTGTGGCAAGTATGTATTGGACTTACATCATTATTGGATTGGTTGTTCCTTTCATTTTCCTCCTTTTCAGAAGTCGACTTTTGAACCTGTTGGGTGCATTGGGTATTATTGTGGGAACCTTCTTTATGAGACAAGCCTTCATTTATGGGGGAAATATTGTGCCTATGACCGAACGGGTGCCCGGAATGGGACCCCAAGCCAATGGAATTTACGATTTGGCTGAGGTAAAACCCTTTGCCTATGTTCCCCCCCACGCAATGGAAGTTTTGATTATTATCGGGTGTGTCGGAGTGGGAATTTTGATTTACACAATTTTGGATAAACTTTTCGCCGTCCGCGATGTAAACGACCACGCCGACCACTAATCTCCCCTTCCCCCCCTTTTTTTCATCTTCCAAAATTTTTTAAACATATTTCAACTATTTTGGAAATAGTTGAAAGGTTATACCTTACTTTCTTTCGGAGCGGGCAAATTTCAAAAAAATTGGAATTGGAAAGAGAATATAAGGAAAGGAGAAAAGATAAGGAATAGAGGAAAAGTATTAATTTCGCCGGAGGAAGAAAAATAGAAGTCCTACCAATACTGCCAAAGAGAGGAGAGCCATTGCAATCTTAAATTTGGAATGGGTAGGTGCAGGTTTTGGCTCCTCTTTTGGTTTGTAATTTCTTTTACCCAAAGTGTAATGTTGATACATACACTCCATAATATGGGGATACTTTTTCCAGAGTCCAGTTCGATGGCTTCGGGCATATTTGATAGCTTTCATCAACTCCCTATCTTTTTCGGGATACTTTTTGGTGTAGGTGTGATAAACCACTGCATACCCTTGGCGGACTGCTTCCACATTATAGACTTTATCATCGGGCATATAAATCCACCCGATTAATCTTCCGTGGGTTGTCCCCTCCATCAACTCCATTTTATATTTTTTTCCCACTTCCATTACCCGTTTGGCAAATTCGGTTGCTTCTTTCCCTGCCTCTTTCATCGCCTCCCGTCCAACCCCACACATTTTTACATCTCTTTCAAATTTGGAACTATGGAATTTTTCCGGGGTATCAATCCCAAAAATTCTAATACTCTCATCTTTTCCGTGGATTCTCATTTCAAAGGTATCTCCATCTTTTACCCTCTCCATTAACCCGTAAACTATCTCCCGTCCCCACAGAACTCCCAAACTTCCTACCAATAGAAGAGTAACACCCTTTTTCAGATTCATTTTAACCTCCTGTCACTTCGATAATCCAAATTGTAGTTAAAAAGAAGATAAATTCGTCAATATAGAGGAGAAGTATTGAACTGGGTTTAGTGAGATACTCTTTCAATTGTTTTGCTTCTTGATAGGTCATTGGAGAATTGAACCGGGTAAGGAGGAGAGAATAAAACTCCTCTTTATCGTCGGTTTTTACTGAAATTGAAAGGATAAGTTTATAAATTACAATGGCATCGAAAATTGCAAAAAACGC
This sequence comes from Campylobacterota bacterium, assembly GCA_009659955.1. GTDB lineage: Bacteria > Campylobacterota > Campylobacteria > Campylobacterales > Nautiliaceae > PUXY01. Next base: position 7,447 of record PUXY01000130.1, read on the forward strand.
CAATACAAGGCTTTCGATCGATGCCCCCAAGAGAATTAAAGTTATTATTGCAGAGTAGAAAAGAATTATATATCCCCACCCTCCGGGGAGAAATCGGGCTTTGTAAAGGGCAAAAAGTTTATCTCCTATCGATTTTATTTGGTTTTGTTGAAGATAGTAGATTCTGAGCCCGACTATCAAAAATACTATAATCTCCAGAAAAAGTTTTTGGGTCACACTTCCCCTTTGAGTAATTTATACCCCATTAAAAGTAACACCAAAATATACCATACAATTAGAAATTTTTTATGGTGTTTGGGGGTAATCCAATGGTAAAGTTTTACCCCAATGTAGGTCCCCAAAAGACTTGCAACTCCAATTGTGAATCCCAATTTATAATCGATAATTCCCATTAAAGCCCGGGAAAGAAAACCTGCCACGGAGGAGAATACCACAAAAAGGAGAGAGAGGCTTACACTCTTTTTGAGAGGATAACGGAGAAAACCCACCAAAATAGGGGTAATTAAAATTGCACCCCCAACCCCTACGCTAATGGCGATAGTTCCTACTCCCACCCCGATGGTAAACATTAAGAGGGGGGAAAGTTCCTTCTCTTCCCCTTCCGGCAATTGAAAATAGAACCGGAGCAGGGCAACAATGACCAAAGTTAAAAAGAGGAGTGCCAAAATATGGGAAGGTAGGAGTTTGACAATAATCCCACTTAAAAGCCCCCCAATAGCCCCTCCAATTCCCAAAGCCAACCCCTCTTTTAGATTTAAAATCCCTTTCTTGTAATTGAGAAAAGTTCCAAAAATTGAACTGAGCATCATCTGAGTTACACTTATTCCACTGGCAACTTTAAAACCATATCCCAAAAATACCAGAGTCGGAACCAGAATAGTTCCTCCTCCAATTCCCAAAAAACCGGAGAAGAATCCTACTACAACTCCCAATAGAATTGGAATAATCATTGTTCACCTTTCGACCGGTGGGAGTGGGGAGTGGGATTGGGGGATTTTCTTTTTCCTGCAATATATTTGAGAGTCAACATTACTACTACTACCTCCAAAATTGCAGTTGTTACCAATACATTATACCAGTAATCGTCGATAAATTGGTGTTTCCACGCAATTGTGGCAGTGGCAATCATTAAAGTGAGGGGCATCGAAAGGGAAAGGGCAAATTTGAGGCGGGTGAGTCCCTCCATAGGAAAGAGAAAACCTGCCAAATACCGGATACCTATCGATACCAACATAATTTCCAAAGAGTGGAGAAGAAGGGTAAGGGAGAGATAGTGGAAATTTAGGGTAGTTCCCACATGGATAAAAAAGAGGGGTATCATCAATCCAAATCCAAAGGGTGCCAATTTTGCTTCCAATTCGTGATTGTGGCTAAAGAAAGTTTTTACAAAAACTCCTACCAAAAAAGCTCCCAATACCACATCGATATGGAGAGACATCAACCCCACAATAATAATAAAAAAGAGGGAAGCGGTAACTCTAATATCTTGGTGATACTTATCTATCCCTGCCGGCATCAATCGATATTTTATTTGGGGAAACCACCAAAAAAGGGCTCTAACCCCTTGGAAGAGGAACCATACTCCCACCAAAATCCCCACCAATAGACCCAAAATTAAAAAAAATTTTTTCCCCAATCCATACTCAAAATAGGCGTTGAGTCCAGAAAAAACTATAATCGACCAGAGCTCTCCCAACACCCCCACTTTGAGAGCCAGAGAGAGCCAATCGCTTTTCCCCAACTCCTGTTGAATTGCCAACATCAATCCGATGGAGATGAGGGAGAAAATTACCAGAAAAACTTGAGGGTAACCGGTAATTTTTACAAAAAGTGCCGAAAAAAGGTAAAGGAGAAGAAGGAAAAGTCCACCCCTCAAATAAAACGAGAGCCTTTCTTTGGCCAATTCCCTCAAATCCACTTCCATACCTGCCAAAAGCATCAAATAGAGAAATCCAAACTCCGCCACCCCATCGAAAATTGGTTGGCTATGGAGAATTCCTACCGCTCCTCCCAACGCTCCCAACACCATTTCAACTATAGAAATGGGGAGTTTCAACAAATTGCTTAAAAAGGGGGAAATAAAAATAATTATTGCCAATGCAATAATTATTCCCCCTAAAGTTTCAGCTCCGTGCATTTTTTACCCTTATCCCATATTGTCGAATAACTTTCCAATCTTTATGGGGTGCGTCCCCTCCGGTGGTCAAATAATTTCCAATGATTATTCCATCGGCACCCGCCTTTATTCCTTCAACCCATTTATCTCCAAAAACCAACTCCCTTCCTCCCGCCAACATTATTACACTTTGGGGGAAAGCCTCCCTGAAAAGGGAGATAACTTCCAGTGCCATCTCCTTTGAGTGGGTTCTCTCCAGTGGGAGGGCAGGATTGGGGATAAAAAAATTTAAAGGAATAACCTCAGGATCCAATTTTTTTAAAGCCTTTATCATCTCCTCCCAATCCCTTTTGTCCTCTCCAACCCCAAAAATTCCCCCCGAAAAAAGTTCCAATCCTACTTCTTTTACCAGTTGGGCGGTTTTAAATCTCTCCTCCCATCGATGGGTAGTAACCAACCGGGGATAAAAGGAGGGGCTACTTTCAAGATTGTGATTATAAGCCGACAGCCCCGCCTTTTTCAACTCCTCCAACTCCCTCTTTTCCGCTATTCCGAAACACCCTATCAATTTCAATTGGGGAAGTCTCTTTTTTAAACTCTCTATCATTTTTTGTAAACGGGGGAGGGAGTGGGGATCCAACTCAATTCCACTGGTTACCAGACAGAAGCCAGATGCCCCCACTTCCCAAGCCCTCTCCGCTTCTTCCACTATTTGGGAGATGGGTTTCCACCGGTATCTCTCAATTTTAGCTCCCCAATAAATACTTTGTGTGCAAAATTTACAATCCCCTTTACAACTGCCCGACCGGATATTGGTTAAACTACAGAGACATATCTCCCTCATCAACTTCCCCCTTTTTTCAAATTGTATCAATTCGGGGAAAAATTCATTTAAAAATCATAGTAAGGTATAATATAATCTACTAACCCTCCAGTAGGACAACTAAACTTATCGAAGGTTGTAACGATGAGAAAAGGTCAAGAGAGACGGGAAAAGATTTTGGAGGTAGCGGAGGAGGTATTTGCCCAAAAAGGGTTCAATGGAGCCAGTTTGGAGGAGATTGCCGAAAGGGTAGGTGTTACAAAACCGGCACTTTATTACTATTACCGGAGTAAAAAAGATCTTTACAACGCAGTTTTTTGGAATAATCTCTATTGGGTGGAATCTATCGAGTTGAGCGGAGACACTACAGAGGATTTGAAAAAATATATTCAGTTGGTCAGTGAATTATTCAAAAATAAACGCTTTGCAAAAATGTTTGGGATTGAATTGAGCTTGGGAATGGTAAATCTGGAAGAAGAGACCTTAAAGGTAGTGGCAGGTATGCTCCAACTCCTCTCCAAGATTGTTGCCCCGACCGGAGCCAATCCCTTTTTTCTCCAAACTTTAATTATCTCTTCTACTATTACCTACTACAACACTTTAGAATTGAGACAAAAAGTAAAAGAATTGGTGGAAATGGAGCAACTGGATCCCCACTTTGATTTGGAAAAAGAGCTTCAACAGGTAATTTTCCGATATTTGGGGCTTTAAACTGGGGGCTTTAAACCCCCCTTTTTTATTTTATTTTTCCCCTTTTCCCGTTTCTCTTTGAAATTTATTAAATTATTTCAATACCAGTCTATTTGGAGTTGGGGAGAGAGTAGGAGGCTCTTCTTCACTGAAAGGGTTAACAAAGAGGGGAAGTTCAGGGGATAAAAGCACTACTGTTGTAACCCTCCAGAGGGGAATTTCCACTACTGCCCCTACATTTTGAGGACCAAAACCCGCTTCAAATCGGAGGGTTGAGTCGATAACTTCCCCCGATGCAAGGGTATAATTTACCAAATCAAATACTATTATTTCCCTCTTTTGTAACTCTTCTCCTATTGGAGAAGGTAAAGGGGGAGTATAATTAATCCCTTTATTTATAGCTACTACTCTAAAAGGTATCCCTTTTTCCAATAGTTCTCTTACTATCTGAATAGAGTGTTTTAAAAGTAATTTTTTTATTTCCAATAGTTCCATCTATTTCCTTTTTAACCAATTGGGAAAAATAATAAATTTGATAGTCCAATATTTACTAATTTAACTTATTGAATATTATTAAATTGGAAAATGAAAATGGAGTGAAAAAACAAAGGAAAAAAGAGGAGGGGCTCCTCTTAGAATTTGTAGAGAGCTTCCAACCGGATTTCTTGGTTGTTGGGATGACCTGCTTTGTTGGCGTTGGCAGAATAAACTAAATCGTCAAAGTAAGCATTGAAGCTAACTTTTTTATTGTATTTATAGGTTCCCCCAACTTTCCATTCGATACTATCTACATCCCCATATTTTTTTCCTTGCCAAACTTTAGCAAAACCGGCTCCCAAACTAATTTGAGGATTAACATCATAACCTGCTTTCAAATACCAAGCTTTGGTGTCGGTATCGTTGGCAATGGAGTATCTTTGCTCTACAGGCAATACATTTGCCAATGGGGAGTCTTCACTCAATTCAACTGCCCCTGCTTTTTTGTTGGTGCCGGCATATCCTGCCCCTGCATCAAATCCGGCAACTTTTCCTTCTACCCCAATATGATAGTAACGATGGGTATTCTTCTCTGCATCGATATGCTCATCATTTTTAGCTTGGGCATAGTCGGCAGAAATTTTTACAAATTCCCCATTTCCTACAGGATATTTATAGAAAGCCCGGAATACTGCATCATAAGTAAGTGCTTTGGTGATTTTGAACAACCACAATTGGGCTCCCCAATTTTGGGCATTGTAAATTCCTGCCACAGTAAAGATATCTCTATCCAATACTTTTCCCACATAAGCATCGTCGTCGGTAGAAGCGTGCACCAATTTATCTACCCATCCACCTGCCAAGGTCAACCCTTCAACAGGTTGGAAAGTAGCAATCAACCCTGCTCCGTGGGCAG